>JBDRWD010000031.1 GCA_039802205.1 candidate division WOR-3 bacterium | reverse complement strand
TTACAAAAGCCTCACGAGTATTTGGTAATTTTTCCGTTACTAATCGCTTACCATCTTCATCCATCACCGTTATGGTAGATGAATGCTTATGGACATCTACACCCAGGTAGAGATAATTTTTATCTTCAGCCATTAGTACCTCATGTTTAACTAATTTTATTAAAAATTCCGCATATGGGAATAACTATTTTTCATTATATCCTTGACATCACTAAAAATCTGATTAAGCTTAGCCCGTGAATAATTAAATGGATTCATAGGTGTATCCTCCTTTCAAGATTAAATGACCCATTTAATCTCTTAATCATAAGGAAGGATACACCTTTTTCTTTTAATTTCAAGAAAAATTTCCACACTTTAAGTATATCACCTATCCAAAAATTACCCTTGACAGAAGAGAGAATTGCGGTATAATATTATAGTTGACAATAATTATAATTTTGGTGAAAGGAGGTGATGGGAAGGAGCAGAAACAAAATCCTTTTAAGTGTTTGACCTGACACTCAAAAGGATAGAAAAAGAAATAGGGTCAAACACAAAAGGAGGTAAGATGCTACGCACTATCTATCTATCGGACTATTAAGCATTCTCCCGCTTTATGCGGGGGAAGCAGTCTATGTGGTCGCCAATCAGATGCTTTTTAAAACTACAGATTACGGCATCAGCTGGTCTCGTATCGGTTATGAATTACCGCCTCTTACATGTGTCACCGGATATTTAGTGGACTCCGCACCAAACTACTATATCCTCTATGCCGGAGCCGGCAAGGATGGTGTATATAAAAGCATTGACCTGGGTTATTCCTGGGTACCCATTAATAATGGACTACCCCTGCCCCTTCTGGATTCTGCTTATAAAATCGTTGTTAATCCGGCAAATCACGCAGAACTCTTTTTAGTTTGCAGGGGAAGGGCGATATATTATTCCTCCAATGGTGGTGATTATTGGTCCTATTTTCCACCTCCTGAGGGCTATCTATACTCTTTACGCCGACAGCAGTTTGATGTAGCGAAAGATGGTACACTATGGCTCCTTTGTCGTAAAGATGTGCCAGTTTTTATTTGGGCAATTGTGAAACGTCCACCAGGAAGTTCAACATGGTATGAGGTCAAGACCTTTGACATTCGTGCACTACCAGAAGACTTGGTTTGCTCCCCATTCCATTCGGAAACTGTATTCTATATTGATGCTGTTGATTCCATTGCTGGTCGTTCATACAATCCTGTGCTAAGAACTACTGATGGAGGCAACAGCTGGGAGGAGGTGATTAATTCAAATATATATGGCGTTTCATGTTTAGCATTTACGCCTTACTCTGCAGATACAGTTTATGCGGGTCTTTTTGATGATGCATCTGCACCTCGGCATGCGATGTTGAAAAGCGACCACGGTGGCGCGCCTGGTACTTGGTACGAATTACCTCTTAATGATCAAGTAATGGTTTATTCTGTAGGATGCGACCCTGAAAGTGTTGGTGTGGTGTTCGCAGGTTACAAACGGTACAGTCACCCAGACCAAGGTGGTGTTGAACTCGGCTGGAATGGCGGTTGGAATTGGAGTGATGTCAGTTCGGGATTGCATTATTATCCAGTCTGGAAGCATGCACTCGTTTGCCAGCCAACAATTCTTTTCAGTTCCACAGGCTACGGCACCGCCTACTCAGCACAGAAGTTGGTATACATTCCTTTTACCAATAAATTATGCGCAGTCTACCAAACCCGCGATAGCATTTACGCCGCATTTTCCGCGAATTTTGGGCAAACTTGGCGCTACAAGAAACTATTAGGTCCCGGAAATTTCCCCATTTCTGCAGTTGCGAGTAGTGGCTATCCCTGCCTCATCTGGCAACGGAATATTGAACCGACACCACAGGTTGCTGGCGGTGAGTTGTGGTTTGCAAGGTATGATAGGACGAATTGGAGTGAGCCATATATGTTGGCTTCTTTTACCGGTCCATTTAATCTTGATGTCAATCCGCCCAGTTTCATAATTGACCCAACAACGAATATCGGCTATGTAGTTTTTGAATGGCGCGACCGATATATAAATGGACCAACTTCCCATCTCTGTCTTGGATGGTTTGATGTTAATAATCCAGTAAGCTTTCAGTTTACTGAATTAGAATATGCACTGGCTCCACTCCGGTGTGAATTTCCTTCAATCACTCAAAGTGGCAATCATCTCTACATTGCATTCCAGCGTGAAGACAAAATCTTCAGGATAAAATGGGATATTGTGAATCATCAGATTGTTGATAGAAAGCAGGTTTCACAAGATGGAAGACTCGCACACCATCCCTTTGTTGATGTTCACCCCAATGGACTGATAAACTATGTTTACGAAGACTCAACCGTGAATAATATTGAAATATATAGGGCATACGAGTTGAACGATGTGATTTATCCTGTAGGAAACATTAGCAATACCCCTGGCAAATCACAATGGCCACAAATCTGTAAAGGAACAACATGGATAACCTGGAGCGAGTATATCTGGCCGCCTCAGGACAACAACTGGGAAATCTGCTATAAGGATATGGAATATGAAGGCTACCAGATTCTATCCCAGACCCTTGGGATGTCAAAATATTCACATGGAGTTGTCACTCGTTCACCTTACTGGCCGCCTCCTTATGAGCCGAAACTGACCGCGATCTGGACCGAAGGGAATCAGAGTCTTTATGAAATCAGAGCAAAAACCGTTACTCTTCCTGAAATTTCCTATTTCTATGTTGATGCGGGCAAAGAAACACCAAGCCCCTGGACAGTGCAGAGGGATGGCTATATCCAGTTTGCTCCCGAGCCAGAAAAGACGATAGATTATCACTCGCAAAAGTTAATCTATCACTTCCCGAATCTGAATCCAGCAAAGCGTTATAGAATCAAACTCGTATTCTATTTTGAATCCCCAGGCCACAATCGCTGGAAGATGAAGATTGATGCAGACAATATCTTCCACGCAAATCTCTGGCTAAATCTTGGTGAAATTGCCACTCTTGAGCGCTGGCTTCCAACTGCCTGCTATAAAGATGGCGAAGTCTATCTCAATATCACAAAGGTAATTGGTGATTATGCCCTGGTTGCCCAGATATTCATTTATGAATACGAAAGGGAAATTGAGGAAATGGCAAAGAATACGCAGGAATCTAATACTTCGTCCTTCAAAGAACCCCGCCTCTCAATCACTCCTAATCCCTTTTATGATCATACTGTAATTCACTATTTCCTGCCAGAGGATGAAAACCAAACAAAAATCAATATCTATGATGCATCCGGACGTCTCGTGCAGCAGTTTAATCATTTAATTCATACACAATCCAATCAAATCAAATGGGATGGAACAGATTGCACAGGTTCTGCACTACCTAACGGAATATACTTTGTGGTGGTAACTACATCCAATTACCGGTTGACTAAGAAAATAGTTTTAATAAGATAAAATTTATAGGGGGCTCCTCTCTTGAAGAGCCCCCCCTAGAAGAAGGAGGCTTGTATGCGAAAGATTTCTCTAATTCTTTCTGCTTCATTTTTCCTTCTCGCTCCTGGTTTTAGTGAAACAATTATAGACTCATCATGGGTTCTCAGTCTCTGGGCCCAGGAGGGTCATAGAATCTCTTATAGTCCATTAGTTGATGCAATTTTAATAGCTAATCGTGCTCTCTTTAATTATTCTATAAATGCTCATTCCGCGCCCGGCAACCTTTCATACTGGGTTCATGATAACTATATTTATAATCTGCAATTTGGAAGACCACATTGGTGCATAAGTACCCTTGCTTCAACAAACCCCTATATTGGTTTTGGTGCTGCTCTTGGCTATAAAGCAATTGCCCAACGTTGTGTGGGCTGGTTTACCGGGAACTGGGAAGACCCTGTGAATATTGGTCCTGATACCGCAGGTGTATTTATGAATATCCCCCTGCAACTTCAGGATGGGAATATTCTCTTTATTGCCCTGACCGTTGATAGTATTATCTATTTCACACGCTCACCTGATTTACAGATTGAGATTGCTCACGGAAAGGTAGCAGATAATTTCTTCTGGGGAGCTGATGTAAATAATGGCATTGTCTATGTCTTCTATTATGATGAGTCTGCCAATGTTTATTACAGAACAACCGTCGATGGTATCAATTGGAGTCCAGAGCAGGCCTGGACCATAGTCTGGCCAAATCCGTATCCGAACAACATTATAGGTTTTGTGCAAATGGCCGTCACTGATGCTGGCAATCCCCTCTTGGTTTTTGATAATTGGAACGGTGATGATTATAATAATGGCCTCTACCCTTGGCATAGTAAGGTCTATGTATCTTATCAATCTGGTCAGCCCTGTATTGAGGTCTCTTCCACCTTTGGTGCACCAGATACTGAATGTATTTATCCAACAATTGCGACCGGCGGCAATTATGCAGCAGTTTTATACTGTATGCCGCGGAATAACGAGCCCGATGCACTTAACTGGTGGGATTTTTATGTGGTCTGGTCCTCGGATAATGGACAAACCTGGGGAACACCCATTAACTACACTGGGTCATTAACCAATCGACCCGGCCTCCCTCAACTCGCAAAGCGGATTGATACATTAAGGAATCGGGCCTATTATATTTATGCGATTGATATGGTAAGGAATATTGATCCCCTCTGGAATGTCTGGATAAGTGGCGACTATGACCCAATATACATCTATTTTGACTATGCCCAGTATACAGGTATTGAAGAGGGTGAAAAGTTGAGGGCGGAAGGTAAAGAATTGAAACTGATGGTTTTGCCTAATGTTATTAGAGATTATGCCCAAATTCAATGTGCGATTCCAGAAAGACAGCGAATCAGCTTAAATCTTTATGATATTATCGGCAGGAAGGTCAAAACGATTGCTCAAGGCACAATTGAACCAGGTGTTTATTCTTACCGATTAGATTCATCTAATCTCATGTCGGGAATATACTTTTTAATTCTCAGCGGTGTCGAGGATAGAAAAGTTCAGAAGGTTTTGATTCTAAGGTAAAATAGTTGCTTGGGTGGAGACCACAATAGAGAGGCCTGTTCCCAGTGGAAGTCAATATGGTAACGCAAATTCTGATTTTTAATTTAGAGCTGGTATACAAATACTACTCTTCCGATTTTTTGTTCCCCTGATAGTTTTAGATTCAATTTATAATTCGGGTCCAAGGAAGGGTTTTCTTGTATAAAAAGAGACACCAGCGGGGTGGTTTTTACTTGCCCCCTCAGCAAAGGCAGAAGAGATATTTACCCCGGAAATCTTCGTTTGTACAGCACAAAGATTTCTCGTAGTTGAATAGTGGTTTCTTAATTGCCGATCTCAGAGTATCGGTTTATTTTATTATCCCTAACCACTCACTCAGCAGGAATTGAAATCTTCCAATCAAAAGACTGATGCGTGCCATCACGGTATAGCCAAAGGAAGCGCCAAAGCCGAGCATGATAAATATTATCCCTAAGTTCGCAATAGGTTTGATGATACCCTTGCGCTCTCTTGAGAAGAAGAAGAAGATGAGGGTAGCAACAACTCCGAGTAGAATTATCACTGCCCATAAACCATTATCCCAGCGGGAGAATACATCTCGCGTCAGCATCGTCCCTTGAATTTGTTTTATGATGTCCGCCTGCAAAGCCGCCGGTATTGCTACCCCTGAGCCCCAGCCTAACAAAAACGCAATTGGAATGCGCACCAACCAGGAAATCTGAGGTATGAACCGTGTGATATATAACACACCCAGTACCAAGGGGATGACATATAAGATTTGTCCTTCTTTAAACAGCGGTACAATGAGATTGGGGTAGACGACATTGTGATAGGAAAGGGCTATGAAATAGCCGGCAGAGGTACCGACGAATAAGTGTTCGGCAAAGCGGTAGAAGGGATTGTCTCTAAAGATGAAAGAGAAGATAAACAGGGTAAGCAAAGAGGAAATCCAGACCAGAATATCAGGTGAAAGGTTCATTTTTTCCTCCTCAACATAAAATAACCAATATTGCCAATTATGATAAAAAGCATTATAAAGAAATGACCTAAAGACTGGGCATCCATGGCCTTGGTGGCGTTTCGGCTGGTGAGTCGATAACCAATTTTTGCCAGTGCTGTTTCGTATTCCGCAGCCCCTTTCATCCCGGCAAATACTCCTACCAGCTGACCGCTATTGAGATAGGGATAGGTATCGGCGGCTGAAACCGCCGTGACTCCAGTTCCGAGTTTGAATCCAAATTTTGCCTGTCCGTATAATATCCATGTTCTATATCCCGGGTCTCCTGCTGAAAAGCTTATCACCATACTTATATCATTGTAGTTTTTTATTGAGGCAGTCAGGGGCAAGGAATCGAGAGGGGTATTGTAGTAATCAGCTGGGAAGACATTTTTAAAATTATCCCCGAGTCCCAATACTACTGCTGCAGCGCCGGCTTTGTAGCCGAGAAATACATAATCTTCACCGTATTTTTTATTGTAGACCGGTGGTACTTTTTTTAATGCCATTTCCGCCATTCCCGCGCCCTGGGGCCAGAGTGCCAACACCAGAACCTTTAGATTTCTATTGAAGCAATGGTTCAATAACGCCTCCAGCATTGGATATAATTCCGGCATGGATTGTGGATCAAAGTCACAGGAGATGAGAAGCGGTTTGGCATCAGGGGAGAGTGCTTCAATTGCGTTTATCAATTTCTGCGTCTGGGGCATGACATTTATCGCCATGCCGATCGGCGTGATAAGAGGGATGATTATCGCCAGCGCAATAACGATATAGATGATCTGTCGCGGAATTTTTGCTATCAATTCGGCGAAGTTCATTGTTTACCTCCTCCACCCAACCATGAACGTTCTATCCCCAAGATTATTTTCAGTGCCGTAGAGACAACGCCCAGAGCTACTCCGAACATGATCCCTCTTTTTGCTGCCATATTCGGGACCTTTAAAAGCCATTCTGCAAATTCGGAGAGTTTGGGGTGGATGAAATAGCCAAAGGGAACAAATCCCAGCATCACCACAAACGCTGCAATCAAAAGCAGGGTTGCTTCCAGTGTCCGGGCTCTAAAGGCCCGATAGGCTGCCGAAGCCATATAGAAAGCGAGAATTGCAAACATACTCGCGCCGAGAGGAAGTATGACATTGGAGTAGATTGTCATAAACACTGTCCCACTCTTTATCCCCCCGAATAATCCGATTATAGCCATTGCCGCCAGACTGAAAAGCGTGATGATACTAAAGGGCCAACCTTCGTTTTTCCGTTTTATCCGGTCGGCATGATGGTCAATAAGACTGCCAATGCCAAGAATAATGCTGAAAGCAGAAACAACAATGACCCAACGATTGATATGTTCGTTAGCCTGAGTGCTTATCGGATGTCCAATGAAGAATTGCGCGATCATCAAAACTCCCATTAACATACAAATTAATAAGGGGAGTTGTTTTTTCATTTCGCCTCCTCAAAGTTTTAATATCAAGACCATGTAGAATCTGAAAAACTAACCAATATTAAAAAACGAAACGACTTTATTCCAGCCCAGGAGGGCAAGGAGAGAACTGATAAGTAGCACTCCAATGATAATCATTTTACCCCAATCCTGTCCTTTAAGCGAACCTAAAAGCAGAGGTTCACGGGAGAGGTAAGCACTCGCCGCATAAAGTTCCTCACCGATAAGGGTATAGTCACAGGCAACGATGAAGAAAGGTAATTGAAAAACGGAATCCGTGCCCGCAATCTGAATTGCCCCTGTTGTTGCACCCGTTTCAGCAAGGACCAATGATTCTGCCCAGAAATAACCGATGAAAAGATTGGTTGCCGGTTTATCTCTGACCATTGTCCCACATACAGCAGAAGTATACCCGAATTGATCATTGGTGAGGAAGTAGACGCTATCGGGATTAAAGGCATCAGGCCTACCAGCATCCAGATAAGCCTCTTTTACTACTTCGCGGGCAACCGTATAGACTACAGGGTCCCGATTGGGTACAAGAAGGGTTGTATTGTATTCAGCTGTTTTTTTGGCAACCTGAGAGAGGATGTTCATGGAAGCGATTGTAGAAATGACATCAATGGAAGCCAGACCCGGAACATATAGAATCGGTTTACCCATCTCTGTAGCCCGGCCGACAGCTTCATCTATCGCCTCAAGACCACTGATTTTTCGGATAAAAAGCGCTTTTCCTTTGCGCGCATGATAGATGAACCATAAAAGGAGTGCGCCATAAACAATCAACGCAACTAAGACATTAAAACGGTTCCAGTTGAAGATTTGCGGCACCACGATCCCCGTCGGTTCACTACCAAATAAAAAAAGGCTCAAGTCCATAAAATGCCCCCTTTTTGATGATAAAATTTTTTCTCATTTCGCTAAGGCCCTAAAGGTTAAATAATTTAGGAGTAAAGACGCAACGACTGAGCCAATTTCTACATAATCCTGCCAGAATTTGAAAATCTGGCGGGGCACGACGATTCTATCACCCTCTAAAATCACTGGATCTTTCTTGAGAGAAATTTTTTTACCTTTGCGGATAAGGTAAGCACTCGACATGCTTGCATCCGAAAGGGGCCCACCGGCAAGTCCGATATAATCACTCGCCTTTAAATTGGGCTGGAAAGGAAAGGCACCGGGGTTGACGACCTGTCCTTGAACATAGACCACGGTATTGAGAGTAGGGACGACGATGACATCGCCATCCTCTAAGTAGATATTTGCTTCTGACTCTTCATGCGTTAATATCTCATGGAGATTGATTCCAATCTTTTTTTCTCCCCGGAGAACATAGCAATTCTTTAAATCCGCCCACGGCGTTAATCCACCGGCTTTGCTTATTAAGTCTGATACCTTCTCACCGTCATTTAACTCATATAATCCCTCGCTTGTTCTTTCCATGGCTGCGGTGAGCTGGGACACCTTCAGTTCATAGCCCATCTTACCAAATACCGCGCCTTTCACGATTACTGATTTTTCCATTTTGGGAACATAAATCACATCACCATCTTGGACAAAGGGATTGTTTTCGGTATTCCCATAGCGTTCAAAGTTTTCCAGATTGACAATTTGAATTAATTTATTTTGTCGTTTCAACTGGATTTTTGTCCGCGTTCCTAATGGGGTGGTACCTCCAGCTCTCTTAATGACCTCAGAAATTCTATCAACTGGGGTAGCCAAGATGCTTCCTGGAAACTTCACTTCTCCCGCGACATAGACATAGAAAACCCGCATTCCAATCAAGGTTACATCTATATGAACATTACGGTAATAGCGCATAAAAACTTTTTCTAAGGAGTCCCGAACCAATTTTAGACTCAAACCGATGACGGGGACAACTTCTACTACTTCGTGCTGGAGAACGTACATTCCTTGGGGGGTTGGTGTTTGGGTTACTGGAATGTTAATCATTATCTTTCCTTCGTAAGTTATGCCGGTCTTGTAAGAATAAGGAACAGTTCCACTTACTGTGACCAGCAAAGTGTCTCCTGGCATGAGAATATAGTCTTCGGCAACAATCGGTTTACTCAAATGCTCAATAATTGAATAAGTCTGGGTTGAATCCAAGGTGTTTAAGAACATAAAAACAAGACCCCAGCACATCATTTCCATAGCGAATTATACTTAAATCCATGTTGAAGTCAACAGTTGACAGCGTTATTTTTTCGGATATACTTTGCAAAAAATAAAAACGAGATGTGATTATCATCAAATTTATAGGGATAGTAAGGAGGTTTAGCAATGGCTGAAGAAAGAAAGAATATTATGGACGAAATTGCCGAAGCAAATAAATCGGTCATCACGGGAATTGATGAAAAAGACATCCAACATTGGATCACAATTTCCATCATGGGGAAAAAGTATCGGGTTCCCGCAGGTTTGACGATAATGCAGGCAATGGAATTTGCCGGTTATCGTTTCATCCGCTCATGTGGTTGCCGCGCCGGGTTTTGTGGTGCCTGTACCACTGTCTACCGCGTGGAAGGCGATTATCGGTTAAAAACTGCCCTTGCCTGTCAAACCCGGGCTGAGAATGGGATGTATCTGGTTCAGATTCCTTTTACACCTGCTCAGCGCGCCAATTACGATATCAAACAGTTGACTCCGAGCATTGAGGCACTTTTGACGGTTTATCCAGAGATATTAAAATGTTTAGGGTGCAATACCTGTACCAAAGCCTGTCCCCAAGAGATTGATGTTATGGAATATATTGCCTGTGGAAAGAGGGGAGATATAGCACGAATGGCTGAAATATCATTTGACTGCATCCAATGTGGATTGTGTGCAATAAGATGTCCGGCTGAACTTGCGCAGTACAATTACGCCCAACTGGCACGCCGGCTTCACGGGAAATATCAACTTGCAATTCCCGAGCACCTCAAAAAGCGTCTGGAAGAGATAAAGCAGGGTAAGTTTGAAGCAGAATTGAAACGCTTGATGAGTGCCCCAGTTGAGGAATTGCGCAAACTATATGCTTCTCGGGATATCGAGAAGGAATAGGAGGTAGATCATGGCAGAATTAAGATTCATTGGCGGTTATCCAGAATATATGCGCAAACTCATTGAGGTTGTCAATAAAACCAGGCCCCAGCGAAAAGATTATACACCTAAACCGATGACCATGGAGGAACGGGAAGAAGTTTTAAAACTTTGCCACCCGGATTATGCCCCAGGTGGGAAAAGGCAGATATTATTTGGTCCTAACGCCGGTGACCTGGCACCGAATGAAGTTGTGGATTTATTGGAAGCTAATCCGCTGGTTGATCCTGATGAATTTGTGATCACGAATCCTGATTATACGGTAGAGCTTTTGATCATAGGAGGCGGTCTGGCTGGAACATCTGCTGCTTTGCTGGCTAACGACCATGGCGTAAAAGCCGAAGATATTTTACTGGTGAATAAACTACGGCACGGAGACTCCAATTCCATGATGGCTGAGGGAGGAACACAGGCTGCGGACCGGGAGAATGATTCGCCGGTGATTCATTACTTAGATACCATCGGTGGTGGACATTTTGCCAACAAGCCCGAAGTTGTGGAGGCATTGGTCACTGATGCACCGTTTGTTATGGAATGGCTCTGTCAACTGGGTGCCATGTTGGACCGAAATCCAGATGGAAGTTTTGTTGAAAAGGCATTCGGTGGAGGTTCAAGATTGCGGATGCATGCCTGCCGGGATTATACCGGTCTTGAGGAACTGAGAGTTTTACGGGATGAATTCCGCTGCCGGAATATCCCTTGTTTAGAATTTTATCCGGTGATTGAATTATTAACTGATGGAGATCGAGTGACGGGAGCGATTCTTTATAACCTTGAAACCGGCGAATATAAGATCGTTCAATCTAAGGCTGTAATTCTCGCCACCGGTGGATTCGGTCGGCTACATATCAGGGGATTTCCTACCACCAATCATTATGGCGCAACTGCTGATGGACTTGTTTTGGCATATCGGGTAGGAGCTAAGTTACGGGATACAGACACGGTACAATATCATCCCACCGGTGCCGCATATCCGCAGCAGATAATCGGACTTTTATTGACTGAGAAACTCCGCGGGATGGGTGCCCAGCCGGTGAATGTTGACGGGGAAGCATTCGTTTATCCCCTCGAACCCCGTGATGTGGAATCGGCAAGTTTCATAAGGGAATGTTATATCCGAGGCAAAGGCATTGTTACTCCTACGGGGATGAGGGGGGTTTGGCTTGATACCCCGATGATTGACTTAAAGAACGGACCTGGAACAATTGAAAAAGCATTCCCTGGTATGTTCCGGATGTTTAAGCGTTTCGATATTGATATGCGGAAAGATCCGGTGCTTGTATTCCCGACACTCCACTACCAAAACGGTGGCGTTGAAACCGACCCCTGGGGAAGGACAAATATTGAAGGGCTATGGGTGGCTGGGGAGGTATCAGGTGGTGTCCACGGTAAAAATCGATTGATGGGCAATTCAACCCTTGATTGTCTTGTATTCGGCCGGAGAGCGGGAATATCTACAGCTGAGTATTTGAAAACTAACCCCTCTTTCGGAAAGTTATCCCTCGAGCATTTAAAGAGATATAAAAAGATGTTAGCCGATGCAGGCATTAAGCCAACGCGAAAGGCTCCAATTCTCTTCCCTGATTATCGCGGTAAAGCAGTTTTAGCTCGGAAAATAGATATTTTCTAATTTAATCAATCTTAAATTAAAAAGCTTATTTCTTTACGGGAATATTCCTCGATATTTGTAAACCTCGACGATTCGCGTGAGTGCGACAATGTAAGCGGCAACACGCAGAGATACATTCATCCGCTTGGCGGTATCCCATACTTCATTAAAGGTTTTTACTAACTTATTTTCCAAACGTTCATTTACTTCTTTCTCTTCCCAATAGAGCCCGGATAAGGCCTGGACCCATTCAAAATGGCTTACAATAACACCACCGGAATTTGCTAATATATCAGGCACTACATAAATTCCTTTTTTCTCTAAGATATCATCAGCTTCTGGTGTAGTAGGCCCATTGGCACCTTCAATGATTGCTTGTGTTTTTATTTTTTCTGCATTGTCAACACGAATTTGATTCTCTAAGGCAGCGGGAATGAGGATATCGGCTTCTTGATAAAGAATTTCATCCCGCGGTACTTTTTTTCCTTTCTTATAGTACTCAAGCAGTTTGTATTTTTGAACACATTCCATGAGTTCTTCCACATCCAATCCATTTTCATCAATCACACCGGTAGAAGAGTCGGATACCCCAATAATTTTGGCACCTTCTTGGGCAAGAAAGTATCCTGCGTAACTTCCTACATTCCCAAATCCCTGAATTAAGACCTTAGCATTCCTCAAAGGTCTTCCGAGCTTTTTGAATAATTCCCGGGTGACGATGAAAACTCCCCGTCCTGTAGCTTCCCTTCTCCCTTTTGAACCACCTAAAACTTCTGGTTTACCTGTTACAACTGCAGGTTCAGTATGTCCGGTCATCATACTGAAGGTATCCATTATCCAAGCCATGGTCTTTGAAGTGGTAAAGACATCAGGGGCTGGGATGTCAATATGGGGTCCGAGAATTGGCATAATCTCTGCGGTATATCTTCTGGTAATTCTTTCAAGTTCTCGTTCAGATAGTTTCATTGGATCGCAGATGACTCCTCCTTTGGCACCGCCGTAAGGTAAATCAACGAGTGCACACTTCCAAGTCATCCAGGCCGCAAGAGCAATCACTTCATCTTCAGTCACATCCGGATGATAACGCACACCCCCTTTGGTAGGACCCCGTGCATCATTATACTGGCAACGGAAACCAGTAAAACATTGAATTGTACCATCATCCATTTGAACAGGAAAGATAACCTTCAAAACCCTTTTGGGACACATAAGAATTTTCAGTAAATGTTCGGGGAGATTCATGACTTTTGCGGCTTTTTCTAACTGCTGTCGAGCCATCTCCGCAACCGAAAATTTTTTCATCAGCTGCCTCCCTATTTTATTTTATCGAGGGTGGGGGAAAGTGAATCTTTCCCCACCCTCCAGATATTTTAGGTCGCTTTACCCTCAAGAATTTTTTCAGCTTCTTCTTTATCCAGCTCTGTTACATAAGGTATTCCGGATACTTCAGCTGCTTCACGGGTTAGGGCTGCGATGTCATTTCTTGTAATATATTCAAGAGAAAATTTTCTATTCCCACACATCAATTGTCTTAATCCTTGAGCAATTCTTTCAAGATAGGTATAGACTCCGATCGCACCGGTGGATAATTTTTCAAAATCTTTCCCTAATTCTTTTTTCAGCTTAGCAGCCGTAACGAATATTTCTTCTTTTTGATTTCCAAATCGTTCTACAAATACCGGGATTTCACCTTCTTCAATTTTTTTCCCGATTGTTTTACCAACCATAGCTGCACAGACAATAGAGCGTGCCATTCCAACCAATTTTACGTAAGGTGCTCCAAGTGCTAAGGCTTTGAAAATTTGATCTTCAAAGGCGATACCACCTGCGAAGGCAATTGCAGGGACATATTCGCCTTTTTTCGCCAGTTTATCAGCATAGAAATAAGTGAGAGAGTGGAGCTCTACCGGTGGCACACCCCATTCATTCATCATATGCCAAGGGCTCATACCTGTTCCACCGCCTGCTCCGTCAACAGTGAGAAGATCAATTTTGGCGATCGAAGCATACTTAACAGCGCGGGCCAAATCAGCCGGCCGGTAAGCACCTGTTTTCAGGAAAACATATTTAGCGCCCGCTTTGCGGAGCTCCTCGACTCTTTTTACAAATGACTCAAGTTCAACCATCCCAATACGAGAGTGCCTTTCGAATTCGGTGAATGTTCTTTTTTCAAATGCTTTTATCACATCGGGATCAAGAGGATCGGGGAGGACGATGTAACCTCGTTTTCTTAATTCTTGGGCTTTTTTCAAATCTTTGATTTTTACCTCACCGCCGATATCCTTGGCACCCTGTCCCCATTTTAGTTCTACTGCCTCCACACCAAGTTTTTCAATTGCATATTCCTGAACACCGAGCCTTGTATCTTCAACATTTGCCTGAACTACAATCGTACCGTAGCCATCTCTTTGCCATTGCTTATACGCCTTTACCCGGTATTCTAAGTCAGGTGCCCTTACAACTCTCCCATTTTTTATTTCCGTTTCCATATCCATTGCGGCAACATTTTCGCCGATTGTCATTATTATTCCCGAAATTGCTGCACCCACCGCAATTCCATCCCAATTATTTTTTGCTACATTAGTAGAACCGAGTCCGGGAACGACAATCGGCAACCTGACTTTGATACCCTTATCGTGTCCTATTCGTTGTTCTAAGTTTACATTAGGAAAGATTGCTTTATCCGGATCCGGTTCAATTCCATAAGCACCTACTGCTGAGCCCATGATGTTAAAATGAGAGTAATCGATTGGATAGTTTTTTTCTGAAGCAGCAGTGATTATTCCGAAGGGTTGTGGATAGAGAACTTCATGACCTCGGTATGCAGATTTACCAATCTCGCACATACCGATACAACCATCAACACAGGTAACGCACATTCCACTTAGAGGGACTATTGAGTCCTCAGTCCTATTTTTTGTTAAGGTTGCTGCTGAAGCATTTATTCTTGATAAAGAACCCATATTTGCTCTCCTTTCAATTTTGAGGATTTTTGGTTATTAAAAAATCTAATATTTGCATTTATTTCTTTTGTTTGATTTGGTCGGGACGCCCCTCACAGGTTCCACAATTTCCTGTTGTGGCCATCCAGCATTGATAATCATCATGGTTTTCAATGCAAGTTGGTTCAAGGGACAGACAGGCATTGCAGACATCAGTTGGGGGCTCTGGTCCCTGACATCTCAACTGACAGGCAGGGCAGATATAGATGCAACCACCACAGAGTCTGCAAACTTCTGACCGTATATCAAATGGGGTTGCAATTTTTTTCTTGTAACCCCGCTCGACTATTCCGATTGCACCTGCCTGCATCTGCTCTTTACACATTCTTACACAGAGACCACAGAGTATACAATCATCATTACGAACTTTAAAACGAACTTTACGGACATTGAATTTGGATGCGAGGTCCTGTATCGTCTTCGACTGTGGACAGATTGATAATAGCAGTTCAATCATCATCTTTCTTGCATTTATCACACGCTTTGTATTTGTTCTGACGACAAGCCCTTCTTCTACTGGATAGGTGCAGGAACTGACTAATTTAGCGTTATCTCCTTCACCGATTTCAACCAGACAGAGTCTGCAACCTCCATAAGGAGTAAGTCCTTCGTGGTAGCACAGGGTTGGAATTTCAATGCCATAAAATTTACATGCCTCTAAGATTGTAGAACCTTTTTCTATTTGTACTTCGAGCCCATTCAATCTGAAATTAATCATTGTTTACTCCTTTTTTCATCGGCTAATTTTACTTCAAGGTCACAACGCAGACATCTTTTTGCCTCTTTAATTGCGCTGGTTTTATCTAATCCGAGGTCAACTTCTTTGAAGTTTTTAACACGCTTTTTTACTTCTAATTTTCTCGTGCTCTGCCTCTTATTTTCAAAAATTTCTTTTTCGGTCAATTTGACAGGTTCAACATACACAGAAGGTCTCGTTACTCTGTAAGAGAATTCTATTTTTTCGCCTTTTATATACTTATCGATAGCCTCTGCTGCTTTTTTACCATCTGCCATTGCTTCAATTACTGAGCTTGGACCTCTTATTGCGTCACCACCAGCAAAAACACCAGGGATATTTGTAGCAAGTGTTTCAGGATCAACTTCAAATGTATTCCAGCTGGTTATATTGAATTTGTGTTCGGTGCCGAGGCAGGAAATATCGGGTTGTTCACTTATTGCCGGAATTAATGTATCAATATCAATCATGAATTCACTCCCCTTTATGGGTACTGGTCTTCGTCTGCCCGATTCATCAACCTCTCCCAATTTCATTCTTACACACTCCAGACCGACAACCCTGTTTTCTTTCTTTATTACTCTTAAAGGTGCAGTTAGATAATGTATATCAATACCCTCTTCAATTGCGCTTTCTATTTCTTCAGGATACGCCGGCATTTCTGCACGAGTTCTTCTGTAGAGAATCGTAACTTTTTCTACTCCAGGTAGTCTATTAGCAACCCTTGCTGCATCCACAGCGGAATTTCCACCACCTACGACTGCCACATTTCTGCCAATTTTCACTTTTTTCTTAAGATGGACATCAGTCAAAAATTCCATAGCAGGTATTACACCTTCGGTTTCTTCATTAGGTATTGCTAATTTTACACTTTTGTGCGCACCAATTGCGATGTATACTGCTTTGTACCCTTCTTTAAATAAATCATCAATTGAGAAGTCCCTACCTAATTTTTTATTCGTCTTTATTTCAACACCAGCGTCAATGATACGCTGGATATCATTCTGTAGGACATTTCTAGGCAATCTATATTCAGGAATACCAACTGCAAGCATACCCCCAATCACTGGGAGTGATTCAAAGATTGTTGGAGAGTAACCCTTTTGGGCAAGATGATAACCCGCCATCAAACCAGAAGGACCAGAACCAATAATTGCAATTTTTTCTCCGCTCGGTTTTGATCTTTTTGTCGGTTTTTTACCATTGCCATATTCCGCTGCAAATCTTTTTAAAGCCCTGATTGCAATAGGGTCACCGCCCTGACCAGCACGACATTTCGTCTCACAGGGATGATTACATACCCTGCCGCATACACTTAACAATGGGTTATCTTTCAGTATTATTTCGTAAGCCTTATCAAATTCACCTCGGGCAATATATCCTATATAGGCTGGGGCTTCGGTTCCAATAGGACAGGCATGTTGACAGGGAGAAGAGATAATGTTTTTGCATACTACTGCTGGACATCTTTTATATTTAATATGCGCAATATATTCGTCTTTAAAGTATCTAAGCGTGGATAAAACCGGATTCGCTGCAGTCTGACCAAGACCACACATAGAGGCATCTTTAACTGCGTATGCGAGTTCTTCAAGGACCTCAAGGTCTTCCATAGTTCCTTCACCATCAGTGATTTTACTAAGGATTTCCCACATTCTTTGTGTTCCCTCCCGACAGGAAAGACACTTACCGCAGGATTCATCCCTCAAGAAATTCATGAAATATTTTGCTACATCGACCATACAGGTATCTTCATCCATTACAATCATTCCACCAGAGCCCATCATTGAGCCAGCTTTTTTAAGACTTTCGTAATCAATAGGCAAATCAAGGAGTTTTTCTGGAATACAACCACCTGAAGGACCACCGGTCTGGACCGCCTTGAATTTTTTGTTCTTAGGAATCCCACCGCCGATTTCGTAGATTATGTCTTTTAATTTTATGCCCATCGGAACTTCTACAAGTCCGGTGTTGTTGATTTTACCCACGAGAGAGAATATCTTTGTTCCTTTGCTTGTTTCAGTTCCAATCTCAGCAAACCATTTTGCACCCTTTTCTATTATCTGTGGCACATTTGCCCAGGTTTCTACATTGTTGATAACCGTAGGTTTTCCCCAGAGTCCTTTTTGCACTGGATAGGGTGGACGCTGTCTTGGGACTCCAATTCTACCTTCTATTGCAGCAATAAGAGCAGTCTCTTCACCTGAGACAAATGCACCTGCACCTCTTGAGACTTCAATGTCAAAGTCAAAGCCAGTTCCTAATATATCCTTACCCAATAATCCATATTCCCTTGCCTGTTCGATTGCTATTTTTACTCGCTTTAGTGCCAATGGATACTCGGTGCGGACATATATGTAACCTTTCTTTGCGCCGATTGCCTTTGCACCAATTATCATTCCTTCAATTACTGCATGCGGGTCAGCCTCAAGAACGCTGCGGTCCATAAATGCACCAGGGTCACCTTCGTCACCGTTACAGATTATATATTTCTCATCGCCCGGCTGTTGTCGGCATCTCTCCCATTTTAGGCCGGTAGGAAACCCAGCACCCCCACGACCGCGTAGTCCTGATTCCTTAATTTCTTTAATAATTTCTTCAGGCGTCATCTTGGTGAGCGCTTTCTCAAGTGCCTTATAACCATCAAAAGCGATATAGTCCTCTATATTTTCTGGATCTATGCGACCCCGGTTGCGCAGGACTATTAACCTCTGTAGTTTGAAGAATCCAATATCGCTCATCTTCGGGATTGGTATTGCCTCGGCTGGTGGTGTATACAAAAGTCTTTTTGCTGGCCTTCCTTTTATCAGGTGTTCTTCCACTAAGTAAGGAACATCTTCTTTCTTCACTCTTTGATAGAATATTCCATCAGGCTGGACAACAACAACCGGACCGCGCTCACAAAATCCATTACATCCAGTAGAGATTACCGCAATTTCATCCTGCAGTTTCCTTTTGTTTATTTCTTTTATGAGCGCTTCTTTGATTTCGTAAGAACCTGCTGCCACGCAACCAGTTCCCGCACAGACCAGAAGGTGCATCCTATAGGTTTTCAAGAAAACCTCCTTCCTCAAAAGATGATCTAATGGTTAAGGTTAGGAAGATAGTTTAGTTCAGATATATCTTCTAGCACCTTAACCCTAACCCAATAACGATATATGTCAATGAGTTGTTTCACTTCCTACCGCAAGGGCGTATTCCTTAACGATATTGCCTTTCATTACATGTTCAGCGAATATTTTTTTAATTTTTTCAGGTGTAAGGTCAACATACTTAACTGGCGGCTTATCAATAAGTTCGACTGTTGCCATCGGTTCTCTACTGCACAGTCCAGCACAACCCGAAGTTGTCACAATAACATCGGTTACCTTTTTCTTTTCTATCTCCGACATAAGAGTTGTTAGAATATCCCGGGCGCCAGCAGCAATACCACAGGTTCCCATATGAACTGTTATCCTAGCCCTTGCTTTACCTTCTCTTAAAACCCTTGTTTTAGCGACTTTTTCTCTTATTTTTTCAAGGTCGCCGATTTTAAGTTTTTTCATACCTCACTCCTTTCATTGTTGCAGGGCAAGTTTTGCCCTACAGCAAACTCTATATTATTCAAAATGTAGGGCGAATCTTTGGGTCCGACAGTTTTATGATTTGCAAGGTTGTAACCTTGCCGTGTATTATAGTGATCATTATCATTCATATCCTACTCTTATCTTTTTAAACTCCGCTTTTAATTTATCTTTCAAAAATTTTAATACCAGAGGATTATTTATCGGAACTCCATCTAATGATTCTTTTATCTCCTTTGTATCAATCCTGAAACATACACTATCCTTACAATGTTCGTAGACAAAATCTATTTCATCCCCTTTGGTTCCAATAAGCGCAATAAGCGTATCACACATATTTCCAAGTGGTTTCCTATCAATATGATTGTATATCATTTTTGCATCCACAACCGTGCCTTTCCCTTTCTTGGATTTAATTTGAATGGTACCTTCGGCTTCTCTAACAGATTGGGCAAAAAGGGATAGACCTAAGCCTACTCTTCTGACAGTTTTTGTCGTATAGAATGGGTCAAGAACCTTTTTAAGCGTTCTTTTATCCATTCCTTTGCCATTGTCCTTTATTGTTATTTTAAGTAGATTCTTTTTGACATCTTCATCAATTAGGATTTCAATTTTCGTTGCCCCGGCGTCTATTGAGTTTTCAACAAGATCTAAGATATGGAGCGATAAATCTTGCATAGCATT
Source organism: candidate division WOR-3 bacterium (assembly GCA_039802205.1). Taxonomy (NCBI): domain Bacteria; kingdom Pseudomonadati; phylum Caldifarciminota; species Caldifarciminota bacterium. The sequence goes on along the minus strand of JBDRWD010000031.1, from coordinate 9,737 downwards.
ACTCTATCGAAATCTCGTTATGCTTCATATCTTCTGCCTTTTTGCAACATAAATGCTGTTTTTATCTCAGTAAGCGTTGGTTCTTCAAGCAGAAAACTGGTTGTTGCTTTTCCTATGTCTTCAGGAAAATGCGCATCTGAACTGCGAATGATTGGAAATTTTTTTATTTCAGGAAATCGCTTGAGTGCATCATCAATCGTAATATTAGCGGAAATTTCTAAAGCATCTAAAGGTAAGTCTTCGGGTATGAACCCTAATTGCCCAATTAAGCTGAATCCTTCTCTATCAATGTGTGATGCGATTGCAATACCATTAAATCTATGGATTTGGTCAACAACTCCTTTTACGGTTAAAGTACTTGCCCCGATTAAAAATCTTTCACTATATCCTTCAACCTCATCATACTCATTAGCAATAATTTGCTCACCGAAGAGCTCGGGATTGTTCTTTTCTTCAGGCAATTTTTGATAAACAAGTGTCTGCAATTTCAAAACATCTTCTAATTTTCCAAACAAACCAATAATGTGGACTTCTTCTTTTGTGCAAACCTCCATGCCAGGAAGCACGGCTAAAGGAGATGAATGAGTCCTTTCCTTACCAATCAATTCTGCGGCATTTATTGCAGCCCTGACATTTTCGGCTGAATTATGATCGCAAATTCCTATGATATTGAGCCCCATTTCATAAGCCATTTTTACTATTCTTAATGGTGACATCGTCAAATCGCCGCAAGGGGAGAGGCAAGTATGGATGTGTAAATCTGCCCGAAACCATCTTAGCATTTTGTTTCAAATTCGAAATTCCAAGCGCAAAATACTAAACAATATTTAAATTTTAACTTTCCAGAATCGATTCTCACCATGCTTTTCTCTAAAATAGCACCAAATATTTTCATCAATTCACCTGTTTCAATAGTAGTTCTTTTTCTTCTTTAGTTTTAGCCAATTTTAACCAAGACCGACTTTCCTTACCTTCTTTTGTCATACAGAAAGCCTTTTTGCTCAATGATTCGTTTCCTTCTGTATAATCCGCACCAATTGGATCAGATGACATAACTAAGTCGTATTGTTCATTCTCCATGCGGTTGTAATATATAGTGATTTGTGAATTGGGAGTTTGTTTAGAATTCCGATTAATCTCGCTACTCATTTTAACATTCTATAAAGTCTTCCCGCTATTTCAAATCCTGATAACTCCGTGGTCATGATCGGAATCTTTTCCTGTTCTGCTTTTTTGATTGTTTCAGGTTCGGGTTTGCGGCCGGCAGGAATTATGATTCCAGCGATTTCTTTTAATACTGCAACTGCCACGATATTGGGATGAGTTTGTAGCGTAATCCAGATGTTGTTTTTTTTCGCATTTGCCATTACATCGCTGAGCATGTCACTTACATAGCCATCGCTCACCACGCGTTCAAGATTTTCTTCCGCACACAATACTTTTAAATTCAATTCTTTTATTATTTCAGTTAATTTCATAGGTTATTCTCCTAAGAAAACACATCTCCCGATTGTGAGGCCTTTTTCTCCTTTGACCAAATCCTCTGCAAATGACTCACAATCTGGGGCTCCACAGACACCACAGTTGATTCCGGGTAAATTCTTAAGGATACGTTCTTTCTTCTTAAGCTTTTTAATTGCTTCATTTTTATCCGGATCCAAAGGGGGAAATGGCTTGGGTTGGATATTCCGTTCGAATGAAAAGAAATTTTTGTCGTATAATTGTTTCACATAAGAGATGTCAATACGATTTTTCCTCCCAAATTTTCTTATTAACTTTAAGATATGGCTTTTGGCAAGGAAACGATTTTCTACTGTGAGTGGTCCGCCAATGCAGCCATCTGGACAAATTAGGCATTCAAGATATTCAATATTTTTTATTTTTCCAGACTCTACGTCACTAAGTATTCTTATTGTATCGTGAACACCCGAGACCGAAACTGAAGCGTCTTGCTTTATTCCTCTTATCTCACCACCCGAGATCGCCCAACCGATTCCAATACCACTCGCTTGACTCTGGGTTTGGAGGATGAAGTTATGTTCTTCTTTTTTGAGTTGTGCCATCAATTGATTGTATATTTCTTTGATGGAGATTGCCCCATCAAGGTAGGATTTTTCCATTGTTTCCGGTTTATTTATAGATACCATTTTGGCTGGACAGGAAGTGATGTGGAAAATACCGATATCTTGTTCAGAAATTTTGTGTTCTTTTGAAAGTTCCTTTTTTAAATTTTTCGCGGCAATTTCTCTGGGGGGTTCCATGCGAATTATCAATGAAACAAGACTTGGGAATAGCCGTTGTATTAAACGCACGACAACCGGACAGGTTGAAGATATTATAGGTCTGGGAGATTTGTTTCTTTCAAGATATTCTTCAATTGCAATGGAAATCATTTCACAGGCGAGTGACTCGTCGTAGACATAATCAAAGCCAATCGCTTTCAGGGCATTGAGAATTTGATCGGGCATTATATTGCTACCGAATTGTGAATAAAGGACAGGAGAAGGGAGCGCCACTTTAATTTTGAAACGGGTGATATCTGATGTTTTGGTGGTAAGGGGTGTAATTGCACCATAAGGGCAGGCACGATAGCATTCTCCACAATCGATGCATCTCTCGGCATTTACGGCGGCTTTCTTTTCTTTTATCCTTATCGCCTTTGTCGGACAAACCTTCATGCAGACGACACATCCGATGCATTTCTTCTCATCAACTTTAATAGAGTGATAGGGAATTGGGTCAGACATTTTTGTTATTCAAATTGATGACTATTTGAAGATTTGTCCCCTTGCCTACCGTTGAGTTGATATTGAATATGTCAGCATTTTTTTGGATGTTAGGCAATCCCATCCCTGCGCCAAACCCCATTTCGCGCATCTCGGGTGTTGCTGTTGAATAACCTGGTTGCATTGCAAGTTCGATATCAGGAATTCCTGGTCCTTCATCCTCAACCTTTATTACGATACGGTGAGGAGTAAGGATAAGTTTCATTTTTCCTTTTTTCGCATACATTACAACATTCATTTCTGCCTCATACGAGGCGATTGCGACCCTACGCATAATCTCTGCATCAATTCCAATCTCTTTTAGAATATTTTTTATTCTACAAGAAGCCATGCCACCGTTTATAAAATCGCCACCAGTGATTTCAAATTCTTCAGAGAGTATTGTTTCCTGTTCCATACTTTACTTTGCGGTCTTTAAGCCTTTTGAATAAAGAATTCCACAGGCTTCGAACATTGAATATTCACAGGTGAGTAAGGGAATGTTGCATTCTTCTGCAAGTTTAATCGTCTCTATAGGCGGTGATTTGCCACGGACGAATATGATTGCCTTTATTCCCGCAATTTCACATGTTCTTACTGCCTGATTATTTGCCAATCCAGTTAAAAGTAGCTCAGCCGAAGCATTAGCATGCAAGACATCGCTCATGAGATCTGAGGCAATTATCGAGTTTACTTCTATATCTATTGAAATATGGTTTGTAATTTCCTTGGCTTGAAGTATTGCTTTAATCTTGATTAGATTCATCAATTATTTCTTACTTTTCTTTGGTTTTTGTGCTGCGGATTTCGGTTTCGCTTTGGGTTTTAATTCTTCTAAAATTTTATCTGCTTTCTGGAGTGTGGTTTGTGCATTATATTTTCCGTCAACTACCACCACCGGGGCGAGTGCGCAACATCCTAAGCAGTTTACGGTTTCCAAGGAGACATGATGATCAGGTGTGGTCTGACCAGCGGTTATTCCTAATTTTTCTTCAAATCTATTAAGCACGGCCGGCGCGCCTCTCACATGACAGGCAGTTCCCATGCAAACAGTTATATTATGTTTTCCTGGTTCCACAAGTTTGAAAGCCCGGTAGAATGTAGCGACGCTATAGACATCTATAAGCGGAATACAAAGTTTTTCCGATACAAACCTCAATGCCTCCTGGGGTAGCCAGTTATATTTCTCCTGAATGTCTTGTAAAATTGCGATTAACGCATTCTTTTTATAGTCATATTTCTTAAGGATATTATTTATATCTTTTAAGTTTAAGTCCATTATTGTGCTCCTTTTTGAATGGCTTATTATATGCAAATTTTAAGAAAAGTCAATGACTTTAACAAGATTGGACATCTATTGCAAAATGCAAGAATGCTTTTTGCAAAATTTAAAGCCCGACCAATCAAGGTCGGGCTTTATAATAAAAGTTAGTTTTTAGTTTCTACCCACTCTCCCAAGTAATCTTGCCGCTTCTGCGACCCTCTGAACCGCAAGGATATATGCCGCATGCCTCATATTAGTTTTATACTTTTCTGCAATTCTTACAACATCCCAGAAGGACTGTTGCATCATATGCCAGCACTTATTCTTAACTTCTTCCTCATCATAGAAAACTCTCTGGATATCCTGGACCCATTCAAGATAGGAGACGGTTACACCACCGGCATTGGCGAGAATGTCGGGGATGATGAAGACTTTCTTATCGGTGAGAATATCGGTTGCTTCATTGGTTGTGGGACCATTTGCACCTTCACAAATTATCTTTGCTTTTATCTTGTGGGCATTGTCTTCATTTATCATTCCCTCTACCGCGCAGGGCAGCAATATATCAGTATCCAGTTCCAGTAATTCATCATTAGTGATTTCGTCATATTTATTAAATCCTTTTACTGTCTTGGTGTGACTCACATATTGGTCAAGGGCTTTGATGTCTATTCCATTTTTGTTATAGATTCCGCCGTAGATATCAGTTATAGCAATGATTTTGCAACCATAGTCATACAACAATCTTGCGATAGATGAACCAACATTCCCGTATCCAATTATTGTGACCCTTTTTCCTTCAAGGGGAATTTCCAGATATTTGGATGTCTCAAGAAGGGTATAGTACATTCCTAAACCAGTGGCGCTTGAACGTCCTTTTGAACCGCCGATTGCGATGGGTTTCCCGGTGACTACTGCAGGTTCAAAATAACCAACATATCTGCTGTAGGCATCGCATATCCATGCCATAGTTTGGGGATTGGTCCAGACATCAGGTGCTGGGATATCCTTTTGTGGACCAATGATTTCCTTTATTGCGTAAGTATATTCCTTGGTTAGTCTTTCAAGTTCTGATTCCGACATTTCAGGTGGGTTGCAGATCACCGCGCCCTTGGCACCACCCAGTGGGAGATTTAAAACTGCGCATTTCCAGGTCATCCAGGCAGCTAGGGCTTTGCATTCCTCTAATGAAGCATCTGGACTATACCTTATACCGCCTTTTCCCGGACCACGGATAGTTGAATGCTGAACCCTAAATCCGGTAAATGTTTCAACTTTACCATTATCTCGCGTTATTGTAATATGGACTGTTAACTCCTTTTCTGGATATTTGAGCCGGTTATAAATCCAGGGCTCAAGATCCAGCACGCTTGCTGCCTTCTCATACTGATAGGTAGCTTCAATAAATGGGTCATATTTCTTGGTTAATTTTTTGTTGTTGTTCATTGAAACCTCCTTTGCACCCATTTAATATGCAAAACTCGTGCCAGGTTTTTGCATTGAAATTTCAAGGATTTCATGTAGTAGCTATTGCAAAATGCAAAACTTTATCGCATTTTGCAAGTATTATTAGGCTAAAAACAGCGTTTTAAATACCCCTTTAAAATAAAAAAGTCCTCTTTTCAAGGATATCGGGATTTTATTTTCATATTTGGTGAGGCAAATTTTCATCCAGGGTGATTTTTAGTCTTCGCTTTACATATCTTTTAATTTCCTCAGGAGTGAAGTGAGATGGATACCAAGAATTTTTGCAGCTTTTGATTTGTTCCCGCCCGTGAATTTCAAAACTTCCTTTATATACTCTTTTTCCAGTTCTTCGAGGGTGAGGAACTTATTTTGCATAGTCGTTTCTTTTATTGAAGGGATTTCGGTTAATATGGAATTCTTTTTTAATTCGTTTGGAATATGTTCTAATTTTATTTCTTCGGCAGGATGCAAAGCCATAATTCTCTCTACCACATTACGTAATTCCCTGATATTCCCAGGCCAGTCGTATTCTATGAATACTTTTGCTGCGGACTCAGATATGCCTTTATAAGAACGGTGTAATTCCTGATTGAATTCCTTAATAAAATTTAATACTAAAGGAATAATATCGTCTTTTCTCTCCCGGAGCGGTGGTATATGAATTGGAACAACATTCAGGCGGTAAAACAGGTCCTCCCGGAAGGTCTTTTCTTCAATCGCTTTTCTTAGGTCCTTATTCGTTGCCGCAATTATTCTAATATCTACTTTTATAGGAGTTGTCCCGCCGAGTCTTACGAAGGTTTGTTCTTCAAGGACCTTTAAGATCTTTGCCTGGATAGGAAAGGGCATATCTGCGATTTCATCAAGGAAGACTGTCCCTTTGTCTGCTTTTTCTAAGATGCCTATTTTCCTGCGTTTCGCATCTGTGAATGCCCCTGGTTCATAACCGAATAGTTCGCTTTCCAATAAGTTTTCCGGTATTGCGGCACAGTTGATTTCCATAAATTCTTTTTCCGCCCTCGGACTATTATAGTGAATTGCTCTCGCCAGCAATCCTTTTCCTACACCGCTTTCGCCGGTTATCAAGACTGTAGTTTTATCAAGAATTGCCACCCGTTCTGCGATCTTTAAAACTTCGGCCATTTTTTTACTTTGTGCAACGATCTTACTAAAATAGTATTTGCCTTTTTCTGTTTCAATTGTTTCAGAAATCCTCAATCGTAACCTTTGTAATTCAAGGGCCCTTTTTATATTTGATTTTAAGTCAGTAATCCGAAAAGGTTTTAGCAAATAATCATAAGCACCCAATTTTATCGCTTGAACTGCCTTTTCAATTATTTCATATGCGGTTATCATTATCACAATCGTATTTTCATCTATTTCTTTTATTCTCTTTAAGACTTCAATACCATCAATTCCTGGCAGCATTAAGTCAACAAGGACTAAATTGGGGTAATGTTCTTGGAATATCTTTAAGCCAGTTTCACCTGTGTCGGCAAGAAATACTTCATAACCATCTTTTTCCAGTGCCCTTTTGAGGTTATTAAGTGTCAAAACTTCGTCATCAATGATGAGAATCGATTCACTCATCAATTACCTCACTTATTATTCTCCCCTCCTGTCTGATAGGGAGTATTATTTTAACTTCGGTTCCTTTGCCTACTTCACTATTAATAATTATATCACCATTATGATTTTTCACATAGGTCAAACTGATACTCAGTCCTAATCCGGTCCCTTTGCCCTTTTTAGTTGTGAAAAATGGTTCAAATATACGCTTTAAATTTTCGGTGGGGATACCGATACCAGTATCGTTGATTTTTATTTCAACAAAGTCTTCAAATTTAATTTTATTTGTGCTAATCGTGATTGTTCCTTTATCTTCAATTGCTTGTGCCGCATTCAAAAGAATATTGACAAGAACCTGTCTTATTTGGTTGGCATCTGCAGTAATTGGAGGCAGTGCATCCGCAAGTTCTTTTTGAATTTTAATCTTTTTAAATAACGGTTGATGGTGAAGGAAAGAGATGGTTTCTTTGATTAACTCGTTCAAATTGACTTTTGTAAACTTTGGTGGTGCCGGTCGGGCGAAGTTCAAAAGTCCCCTTACGGTTTCTGAGATACGGTAGGCATTTTCCAGAACTTCTTTTGCCCTTGCTTTCTTTTCCACATCATCTTCTTCTTCTATAAGCATTTCAAGGAAAGAGGTGATCCCAAGTAAAGGATTATTTATCTCGTGGGCTGCCCCGAGAGCTAACTGACTTAATGCCGAAAGTTTCTCATAATCTGCCATCTGCGTCCGCATATTTTCATAGGTGGTGACGTCATTAATCAAGAGAGTTACGGAATGTACACCTTCACCTGATTCAACCGGGAATCCAGAAATATTTAAAATATACTTATTCCCTTCAATCTCTATTGATTTTTTTTCAATGCTAAATGGGATATTTTTCGTAAATACCTCTTCTATTTTATTTTTGATTTCTGCATCCATGAATAGGGGAGAGGTTTCAAAAAGATTTATATTTTCGATACATTTATTAATTTTAAGAAAATTTTTAGCGAAATTGTTGCAATAGGTTATCGTATAATTTTTGTCAATAGCAAGCATTACGCTTGAAATACTGTTAGTTATACTTTTAATATAATGCTCAGAGGCACTTAATTTTTTGCTTAAGTTCTCACATTCTTTCAATCTTTTACGCAGCTCTAAATTTATCTTATCAATGATTGATTTTTTGTTGCTTATGTCATCAAAGGCAGATTTCAGGTTAGATGTCAATGATCTCAATAGATGTGTTGTTTGGTTTGAGAAAAAAATGGCGGAAAAAAATAGAAATGTACCAAACATTACAAAGATCACCAGAATAATCTTTTTTAATGAATTTACCGGTGCCAGTGCTTCTTTTATATCAATTTCTGAGACCAGATACCAGGATGGTTTATTGAATCTTCTAAAAGCGCATATAACTTCCTCACCACGATAATCCCGATGGGAGACCACGCCTCCCACACCTTGATGAGGGTTGGTTTCTTTCTGAAAATATGCCGTCTGCTTAAGAACTTCGCCGCCCAACTTTGATGGAGAGAGAAATTTTCCCTGTTCATCAACGAGGAAGATTTCGCTTGTTTTACCGATTCTCAGATCGAGTATCAGGTTATAAAATTTTGTCAGATTAACCGAAACGAAAAGAACGCCGATTGTTGTACCGGATTGACTTAAAAGTGGCGCAGAAATTACCATCGCGTTCCGACTAAGAACATCAGAGTAAAAAATACTACTATTGTATATTTCACCAGCCAACGCCTTTTTAAAATATTCCCGCTCGGCTATATTTGCTTTGATTGGTGCTGTTGAAAAAATTATTTCACCTTGGGTATTGGCAATCCCAACGAAATCGAACCATTCATTATTTTTCATAAACTGAATAAAGATATTATTTTTTTTCTTAATTTCATTAATATTGGATATATCAAAACGATTAATAGATAGAAGATTTTTCTCTCGTTCTTCAAGGAATGATTTTATTATTCTTGTATTGACCTCAACCGAATAATCCAAACTGGTTTTGATATGTTTTTCAAAGTTTGCTGATACTTCATAATTTATAATATAGAAAAGTATGACAAAAGGGGTAAAAAAAAGGAGCAGGGTGACCAAAACATTCCTTCTCCAAAGTCCCTTATAAATATCTTTATAAAAAAGATGTCCACAATGGCCACACTGCGTAGCATAAATGGGATTTTCTTTTCTACATTTTTCACAGATTATCAAATCTTTTTTTAATTTATTCATCAAATTAAGTCTAATTAAAAATTCTGTCAAGTCAAGGGCGCAAAACGTAAAGGGACCTTGTTATCACTGAAAAAAATACTTGAAATAATAGGCCTCCCGGCTAATATTAAAGGGTTAACAAAACTTACTAAATACAGGGAGGCCTTATGGAAATAAATAGACTAAATTATTATCATCGTTGCTTTAAGGAAAATCAAGGAGTAAATTGTACTCTTAAGATATCTAAGAATGTGAGAGTGCAAAATTGCAGGATAGATATAGTCCTCAGGTAGTGAAGAAAAGTTTAAGAAGCTGCGGCTTGAAAAAATCCTTAAAAATGCGCATTCGAATCCGCCAGAGGTAATGAAATATTTGCCTGTCCTTTGAAAGGCGTTTATAATGCATTTAATAAAGCGATAGAGCCATTTTTAAAAATCATCCTGGAGGTGGAAAATGGTTAGTTTAG
>JBDRWD010000030.1 GCA_039802205.1 candidate division WOR-3 bacterium | reverse complement strand
AGAAATTGTTAAGCAGTTTCCGATTGGGTTTAGAATTATTGGATAAGCTGGATTTATCCAAATACCCGTGGCTTTTTTGTTTCAAAAAGTTATGCCCAACCGAAGATTAAAAGTGAGGAGTACTCAGCACCTGTATTCAGGGAATTATGATTTTTATTTTTTGCGGGATGAGAATGATTTCTACTTCTTGGGCTTTTTCCTCTTCTCCATCAATATCCACCAGAAATTTCTTTTCAGCAACTATTTTTAATTTTTGCGCGCGGTAATGATAAAGCTTTTTGTATAATAGATGTCTTGCCTGATAGACAGGTAAAAGAACTTTAGTGATGAATTGAAAGATATTGGTATTTTTGACATAAAGGATTTCCAGATAACCATCATTGAGACAAGCCATCGGCGCAATTTTCATACCACCCCCGAAATATTTACCATTTGCTGCACCGATGATATTAACCATTCCTTCATCTTTAAATAATCCATCAATATAAATTTGAAGGGGAGACGGTCGGTGGATGGCAAGTACCAAAAGGCTGGCGATTAAGAAGGTGGCAAATCCACCTAAATTCTTAGGGATATGGTTGGCAATGCGCACTACATTTCCCCCCAAACCGACATCAAGAACATTGATGAAATGACGATACCAAACACGGGCGTCATCTTTGAAAATGGCCCTCCCAATATCCACGGGTTGCACATTGCCTTTTAAGATTATTTGTAACGCATGATTACAATCAAAGGGGATGTGCAAAGTCCGGCACAGGTCTGAACCGGTGCCGGCGGAGATAATACCAAGAACCGGTAAATTTGCAAGCTTATCGTTCCACTCCATCATCCCATTAATGATTTCGTTTATTGTGCCATCTCCTCCGACACTGATGATTAGATCAAAATTGTTCTTCACAGCTTCCCTGGCAAGATGTTGGGCATGACCACGATACCGGGTCAAGGTGATGAATGGTTTTAAACCGGATTTTGTCAGAGCCATCTGGATATTTTTCAGTATCCTTTGTCCACAATTGGCACCAGCGCGGGCATTAACGATTACCTGGACAGTGCGCCACATTTCAATCCTGTTCGTTAATGTTTTTAAAAAGCATAAAACCAATCGCCGCAAGAATGGCAATCAAGAAAATGATTACCCAGATGTAAATGGAACGACCTGGGAATATATCGAGAAGAATACCACCCAGGAGGGGGCCCAATGCCCAGCCAAAGGTCTGGGATAGGTTGTAGAATGCCAGATACCGCCCCCGATTTTCACTTCGGGCAATCCTTGAAGCATAACTCTGACTCGAAGGGGTGATAACCATTTCGGCAATGGTTATGATCACCATGGTGAAAATAAGAAACGAGAAGTTTTGGGCAAAACCTAAAGTAAGATAACCTATCCCGTAAATCAAAGAACCCACCCACAACGCTTGAAGTTCTTTTTTTTCGGGTATGAGATGGGTGATGAAGTATTGAAATATCACCACCATAAAGCCGTTAATGGAAAATAAAATTCCCAACTGGCTTTTCGTTATTCCGATTCTATTGACCGAATAGATTGATAAAGGAGAGACGAGTTGTCCCCAGACAATAAAAATCGCTAAGGAAATCATGGTAAAGCTGAGAAACTTACGGTCCTTGAGCACCGAAAATATTTCTCTTAAATCAACGGCAATTTTCTTATTGTTGGTATGATTAGGGAGTGTGCTCTCGTCATTTCTTTTTCGGAAATCCCCGGATTCTTTACAAAAAATTTGTAAAACCAATGTGGCAATGAGCATACAGAAGGCGGTTACAAAGAACAGATAGGCATAGTCAATTGTGGCGAGAAGCCCACCAAGTGCTGGTCCTAATGCCCAGCCCAAATTCCCACCCATGCGCAATAACCCGTAAGCTTTGAGTCTTTGATTTTCTCGGGTTAAATCTGCCACATAGGCTTGTGAGGCAGGGATATAGAAAGAGAATAATATGGAATTGAGAAGGAGAAAAACAAAGATCACATAGCCATTATGCCACTTCCCAATGATTATTCCGATGAGTGTGAAGAGCAAAAACCGAGCAGCCAGAGAACGAACCATGATGAATTTTCGACCAAACCTATCGCTTATTTCTCCTCCATAAAGTCCAACAAATGCTCCGAGTATTTGAGCAGTCATTAAGATCCCTCCGACAAGACTCATTGGGATATGAAGGACATTGTTCAGATACAGGCTCATATAGGGCATGGTGACAGAAAAGCCCACCGCACTGATGATGCTAGTAGCGAAAAGCGTCCAGATATCCGAAGGAAAACCGCGGGGCAGGAGATAGGAAATTTTCATCAGTGGAAGTTTATTCAACCTTCAACAACTGGGCCATAGGGTCCCAAAGGGGTAAATGAATTGGTTCCTGCGCGAAGATTTTTTTAATCTCATCCGTTAGATACTTTTTGTTAATGATTACTTCATAAACATAATCGGTGAACCAGTCATCGTACATCGTGTAAAAACCCTGTTCCCCTTCATCGCTTCCATGGCTGTTTTCCACGAGGTATTTCACTGGTTGGTTATTTTTAATATCAACTCCCAAGATGATCATCGCATGATTGGCGTTACTATAGCGATAAAAAATCCTTGTTTCTTTATCCATTTTTAGTTCCGGTTGGAATATAGCATCATAATTATATAATGCAGAACTAAGGATGCCTGTCTTGCGGTCGCTTCCCTTACCAACATCACAGGCGAACCATACTGGTTCATCGTTCAGGATTGATTTCTTGACGAATTCTTTCAACTGAGTAATTTCAACATTTACACTTTGGGGGTTGGGTGAATCATACAGGTTCCGGCAATTATCGAATTCATAAAGGCGATTGAACTCCCTACCCGGATAATGAATTAAAGAAACATAATCTTTTAAATTTATACCAACAAATTCCCGGTAAAATTCAAGAGGTGTATAGGTACGTGTTTCAATAATCTTTCCGTCCTCATCTTCGTAGCGCCAGATAAAATGTTCGGGCGGAGCGGTGAAATGCATGACGAGGGTTTTGTAAACTTGCTTTAGAATTTTTAATTTTAAAGCCCGCAACTCAGTTTCGTCTACCCCTTTTTGTGTCAACGTTCGGAGTGCTTTACTTCCAGCCAAAACTTGCTCATTTATTATTCTATTCATTAACCAGGTATTGCTGGTGGGATGGGTTTCTGGATAGATATCTTTGGGAACCAATCCATATTTTTCCACCAATGCCACAAACCACTGCCAGTAGCCGCCATCCTGGACTCCCTCATCAAGGATTTCAGACAATTCACGGTCCAATAAATCCCGGTCTCTGGTCTGGATAATAAATTCCAAAATAAAATTTGCTTTTTCCAGTTTATCATAGAAAGCAAGATAAGACTGAGAGAACTCAAAATTTTTTAAGTGATATTTCTTTATAACCAGCGGTCTTAAAAGATTTAAACCGGCAAATATCCAGCAACGCCCGGAATTTTGTTGGTCGGTGATACCTTTGGTTTTTATCTTATGCGAGAAGAGGTTATTGTGTTTTTTTATAAATTCCCTGCTTAAGGTCAGGGCATGGAGCTCATTGTTGGTGAGGGCATTCATCAGGGCAGTGTCCGGAGTGGTCAGTTGTAATGAATATTTCAATTCTTTCAATAAATTAGAAGTAATGCCTGTTTCCTTTAGATATTGCCCATAAACAGAGTTGGCAATCGTAAGCGACAAGAAGATGGATATAGTGGAAATATTAAAGATTCTCATGATTCCTCCTTTTTTTAAGAACCGCCCCCTTTGAAAAGCGAGCGAGAAATAAGTAACTTTTCAAAGGGGGCAGGAAGTTTTTTGGACTTATTGAACAAGGATGATTTTCTCAGTGTAGTTTTCTTTCTCTCCATCAGCTTTTACGAAATATATTCCGGCACCGAGTTTCCGATTCTGGGTATCGCGTCCATCCCACATAAAGGTATATTTCCCCGGTTTTAATTTCCCGGTTACTAAATTTTTTATCAAACGTCCAGTTACATCGTAGATGTTCAAAGCGATTTCTTTTTCCTCAGGCACACTAATCGAAATTTTCACACAACCGGTGAAAGGATTGGGTAGAGGAGGATAGAAAATAAGTCGCTTTTCAAGGTTGATATTATCTTGGGCAACTCCCGGGAGATAATCAGTTGCTACCCGCATCATGAAATCATAGGTATACCAGGGATGCCAACCGTAATTGGAGGGTTCGGTCCAGTACCAGAATGCTACACTGTCCCGGGGTATAGTATTATCCATACCGACATAGGGCGAAGTAGGTGAATTAGCGAACCAATGTAGAACCAGCCAGAAGGGATTGGAACTGGTGACGATGATGGGTGGAGAATATGTTTTTACTGCCCAGCCGGTTCCAGCCGGAAAAATCGTTTCAGGTGGAGCAATATAATAACTCGGGTTGAGCCCCGGGAGTCCGGCGGAATCAGCATGAATCGAGATCAGCATGGGTGCGGAAGTGCTGGCATAGAAGCGTGCTCCGGTGATCACAAACGGTGGAGTCAAACATGGTATCATTCGCTGGGCAAACTTATTATCATAATAATTGCTGGAAACATACCCGTAAATATCCAAATTACCATCATCGTAGAGAATCTCGGTGGTGACACTTATGGACTGGCGCAAGGTATCGTTAGCCCGATTATAATCGTCATTGACGGTGGTATAAAAATGGGCGGTATAAGTTTGCGTGATGTTGGGTGTCCACGCTGGGTTCAACCAGATCGTGCTGGATTGTAGAGGATTTAGATATGCTTGTCCGGTTCCGGTATAGACTAAATTATTGCCTGAATCATAAATATTACATACCACAGGAATATTCTCGGCATAACTACCTTGGTTCGCAATCGTTACTCGGGGCGGCCGGGTATAATTGAGGGTCAATTCGCTGAAGGGGAATTCGATGCGGGTAACTGCTCCGTCATGATAGCAGATGCTGCCTTTTTTAAGGGTGTCATTCGCGGGATATTGGTCGCCGGTTAAGGTGGTGATTACCATGGTCGAATATTTGCCGTAAGCAGGAACTGTCCAGTTTGGGGAAAAGGTCAATGTTTGTTCCGCCCCGCCCGGAAGGTTATTGACGGGCATCGTACTCTGGTAGAGTAAGGTGCCAAGAGAATCGTAGATAAAACATAATGTATTAAAACTGGAAGCAGAAGTTCCATAGTTTTTCACGATTGCCTGGGGAGCGATTGATTGTCCAGTTTGGAGAAAATTCCCTGGGACATCAATGCTTTTGACACCAACATCTGAAGTCCAGGGTTCAATGATTCTTATTGCGTAGACCTCACCTCCATTGCCGAATTCCCGGGCATGAACCGCCTTTCCGCCGGCAATTACGAAAGAACCGTCTTTGGAAATGTCAACACTTGTGAGCGAACCCGGTTCATCGATATCATCGAGCAATTGGAATAGTGGAGTTGAAGAAGATTTATTAAAGACAGTAAGCACATCACCAAAGGTGCCTTGATACTGCCCCCAGGATACAGCGGCACCCCTTGTTCCATCAGCCGAGAGTGCACATTCATCCACGAAATCACCGTATTGGGTATATTCCCACAAGGGTGTTGCTGATGAGGAATCATACATCAACACTTTACCGGCATAAGTAGGGCTATACTGGAAAGTCCCTGCCATAATTGTTGCTCCATTATCGGATATCGCTACAGCAGTGACCCAGGGATGGCCAGTATAGTGTTCCCATTTAAGTGTATAATTTACTCCTGTCCAACGGTAAAGATATACCCGGCCATTAAAATGTCCTTTCACGAGATATTTACCATCTCCGGATATTTTGGCAGTAGTCTGACTATAATTATAAAGGGAATCACGACGGGTGCCATCAAGGTTGTAGATATAAGTCGCATAATAAGTGGAGACACACAGGACTGTGCCGTCATTGGAAATGTCAAGTCCATATATGCCATTATTTTGTGAGAAAGTGATAGTCCGAATAGTATCGCCTTGCTGATTGAAAATAAAAAGTTTACCGACATCGGTAGATCTCGCCAGCACCGCGTATACTGCACCATTATCACTTACCGCCACACTCGGACCTTGAGAACAGGTGGCGATTTTGAAACCAGCGGGGAGGTTAAAAAACCATTTAGGTGCATTGATGGTACTGGAAAAACTATAGAAGGGTTCACCAGTAGCCCCTGCCGCAATATCATCGCCCGTCAAAGAAATGCCCACCGGTAGATACCATTCGGTCAAAGGTAAGGGATAATTCCAGATAGGAATTTCGCTGCCCAGTGTGCGATAATGGCTGGTTCTTTTATTATTCAACCACCAGCCCACCTGGGCACACATACCGTTGCCGGATAAAGCCACATGTTCGGCAATGGCATATTGGTGATTCCTATCAACCCAGAGGACTTGTGCCCGGGAACGGTCATAGACGGTTGTCCGAAAAGACGATGGACTGCCAGGACTTGTTGGAGTTAGATATCGCATCTCCTTTCCTTTTACTTCTATATCAATCCCGGCAATGCCATCTTCTTTTAAGGTCCCGCTAAAACCAAGAGCAAAAACAAAAAGAAAAAAGATCGATTTTTGCATATTACCTCCCATTGAATAATTATATCTCAGAGTGAGTTTAATGTCAATCTAAATAATATTAAGCTATTTTCTATTTTACGCTCACAAGGAATCGCACCAGGGGAGACCAACCGGTGTCATATTCCCAGTGTTTACTTCCTGCTAGCACCTGCCAAAAATAGCCTCCTGCTTTTCCAATTTCGACTGCTTCAGCATTGGCGGTTACTCGAATCTCAAAGAGAAAGGTGGTGTCTTCATAGAGCCTTAAATAATAGTATTGAGCGCCGCTTACTTCCGACCATTGAAAGGTAATAATAGTAGGTAATGAATCAAAATACAAAACCGTATCCCTGGGAGGAAAGATTGGTGTGGGTGGAGCAAAGCGTGAACTTACTTCAAAATGGTGAGGTGAGGACCAGGCAGTATAATATTCCCATTTTGTCGAGTAAGCCCTTACCTGCCACTGATACCGGTCAAAAAGGGAAGTATCTGCCCAGGATTGAATCAGGAAATTTGTATCAAGGGAGATTGTCCATTCCTGATGTTTCTCCGGTATGAATTTTATTTCATAACTTTCAGCATCGGCAAGTGGCTCCCATGATATGTACAATCGCGATCCACCCGCAAAGGGCATATGGACAAAACTGTCCGGAGGGGTTAGTAACTGTGGGGGTGGAGGGGGAGGGATGAGGGAATCACCTTTCGGTTTATACTCATCAGGATTTTTACAATCGATCGCCATAATACTCACCATCATCAATATCCCCGAGATTGCTGTTTTGATATAAAATAATTTCACGGTGTAACTCCTTCCTATTAGGGATTATAAAAAATTTTTTTCTTCTGTCAATGGTTAAAGTGGTAAATCGCTACATTTTCTACACGAGAAGAAATTGGAATTTATAAATTTGTCGTCTTTAGTACAGGTGCTTGATATTTCTCAATTTGTGGGTATAATTTTTTATGCTGATATCAAAAACAAAATCCTTCTTGTTCTTGATTTTAATCGCGATTGGCTGCACACCTCGGGTAGTGTATCATCCAGATCCTATCCGCGAGGTGAAAGGTTGGGTTAGAAACCTTTTATACCAGCGCTCGTTCAGCTATGAATACGAACTTAAAACACATAGGGTCCGGATTAATGCCCGTGGTGATTGTGTGTTGCAATGGGGCGAACAACTCCGGGGTCAATGGGACTATGGAGATACGGTTTGTGATTATGAATATATCGGGATTGGAGATCGGGAATGGTCAAAAAAAGAGAACAAATGGCAGGTCTCAACAAGGGGTGAAGAGTCGAATCTCTATGAACAGATAAGGAGGATCATCGAATTTGAACAATTTGAGTTTCTGGGGGCTGATAAGAATTACGGGTTTCGTTTCAATGCCACACTGCCATTTCTCGCACCCGACCGCTGGCGGGAGATGGTGGGATATATTGAGGTTGGAAAAAATTCTTATTTACCGGAGTTGATCTGGGTAGGCTTGCCTGATTCTTCGGTTTACTGGAGGATAAGGATTTTTAACTATAATCATAAAAAAAGTATTCACCCTCCTCAGAGTGATTTTCGAAGTTATCAAATCCTCATTGATAGCACAATTGACTTAGCGATGGCACTGAGAAAGATAAAGCATCGTTTAAAGTTATTGACAATTGATGGCAGGGTCTTAAGGGATGATGAGAAGGTGATTCTTCGTGTTCCAAGCGGATATCAGACCCATGAACTCCAGGAATTTCTTGCTCCCGGTAATACATTGATTTATGAGATAGCGGAAAATCCGCTGGAGGCAACACATCTCGGGTATTTAAATAAAAAGGTTAGCGAGTTGGTTTATATGAAGCAATTGATATGCGGGCAGAATATGATAGAATCCGTGGAATTGAGATTTGACCGTATTTCTCGTCCTTATTTGATGATAAAATTTAAGAAAAAGCTTCAACCTGTTAAGGCGATTGCAATTGAAGTTGATAGTGTGGTTATTGGAATTGCAACCCTTGACAGTCCGAGAAATTTGGATAGAATAGCTGTATATCTTGATATGCCATACCTTGAGATCTCAAAATACCGGGCAATGCTTCTTTGTCCTCTTTTCCCTCTTGAGGTAATTGCATTAACCGAGGGGTCTGATTGACTGGTTTGATACTTTTTATTTATACCCTCGTCCTGTTAGTATTGTTTTTCTATTCCATCCATTCCTATGTTCTTCTCTTCCTTCATATTAAATACCGGCGAAATCGAAGAAAAGACGAGAAAAATTGTAATTTGACCCTTAAAGAATATCCGGAGGTAACGATTCAACTCCCGATTTTTAATGAAAAATTTGTTGTGCGTCGTTTGATAAATAGTGTTTTAATGGTGGATTATCCCAAAGAGAAGCTGGAGGTTCAAATTCTTGATGATTCAACGGACGAGACGACGGCAATTATTGAAGAACTGATTGAAGAACCATTAAAGTCAGGTTTTGATATCAAACATATCCGGCGCGGAACTCGCGCGGGATACAAGGCAGGGGCGCTTCAGCATGGATTAAATCAGGCACGTGGTGAATTTATCGCCATATTTGATGCCGACTTTGTACCACCGCGCGATTTTTTGAAAAAACTTTTGCCCGAATTTCAAGACCCTGCAGTCGCAGTGGTGCAGGCACGCTGGGGGCATCTTAATGCTGAAGAATCATTGCTCACCAGGAGTCAGGCGATTGGGCTTGATAACCACTTCATTAACGAGCAGGAATTGAGAAATCAGGCGGGATTTTTAATCAATTTTAATGGCACCTGTGGAATATGGCGCAAATCGGCGATAATTGATGCGGGGGGCTGGTCCGGAGATACCCTGGCTGAAGACCTTGATCTTTCCTATCGTGTGCAATTGCGGGGCTGGCGTATTAAATATCGGGGTGATGTAATCGTACCCGGAGAATTACCGGCGGATGTGGATAGTTTCCGTCTTCAGCAAAATCGCTGGGCAAAAGGGACCTTTCAGGTTGGACTTAAATTATTGCGTGAAGTGCTGAGAAGCGATTTGAAACCTCTTGTCAAATATGAGGCATTTGTTCATCTCACCTGTCATATCAATTTCCTGGCAATGTTCCTTTTAGGGTTTTTCTCTTTCCCTATAATCTACTTAAAAGTTGAAGGGATCGTTGCCAGGTCTTATTATACTTTCGCCTCATTTTTCACCGTTGGTGCATTGGGTTATCCCCTCCTTTATTTCTTCTCGCAAAAATTTAGTTATCGGGATTACCAAAGGAGAATTATTTATATCGGGGGCGTAATCGCTTACACCATGGGATTGGCAATATCCAATACCAAAGCAATCATTGAAGCCTGGCTCAATAAAAATATCGTCTTTACCCGCACACCTAAAAGCGGGGGGTTGAAGAGTAGAAAATATTTAACCGATGGCAATTTCTTCATGCCTTTTTTAGAAATTCTATTTGGACTATACATGACATTTACCTTCTTTTATGCCCTGGTTAACCAGCAACTTATTTTGCTTCCGTTCCTGGGTGCCTATGGTTTTGGTTTTTTAAATCTTGGCTTTAATTCCCTAAGAGATAAAATCACAATATTCAAACCTCAGGAGGCATTATGCTCAAGAGAGAGCTCTTAGAAATTTTATGCTGTCCAAAGTGTAAAGGGGATTTAACATATGATCAACAGAGGCAAGAACTTCTATGTCTGACATGTCGGCTTGCTTATCCAATAAAAGATGATATTCCAATAATGCTCATTGACGAGGCACGAAAGATTGAGTAGACTCCAATGGCAGTTGTTTTTGCTTACTTCTTAATCGCCGCCTTAAGGGTTAATGAAATTGGGGATATGGGGGTGGAGATTCATTTTGGGGGAAGAGAGATTGAGCTGAATAAACTGTATTTTTCCGGTGCCACATCTTTTGCCCGGCCGGGTGAGCCTGATGTTCCTTCTTTAAATCTCTTCGTTGGTATACCCCAGAACGGTGAAGTGGAGGTCAAAATAATTGAAGAACAATCGGAAGTCCTTTATAATGTGGACATAAAACCTGTTATTTTTCTGGCTCTCCATGAGCCTCCGTTCAAGGAAGATGTATCTTTACAGAGTGATTTATATCAAATAGACCAACTATATCCTGAGAAAATTATTGAAGTCTCACCCCCTGGTTATCTCCGTGATTTAAGGACGGTTAATATTAAGATTCACCCGGTCCGTTACAATCCGGTGCGCAGAGAGTTATTGATTGTGCGGAGTTTGAAAATAAAAGTATTGTTCAAAGGTAAGCCTAAGAGCATGCCGATAGTGGATAGCTCTTTTGAGGAGATATACCGACGGATGCTCGTTAATTATGACCAGTGCAAAAACTGGCGCCGAGAAAGGAACCTGCAGACACCAAAAAATCCTTTCACCTCGGGTTTCTGGTTTAAGATAGAAGTAGGGCAAGAAGGGCTGTATAAGATAGATTATGAGACGATAAAAAAAGCAGGTATTGACCCCCGACAATTTGACCCCAGGACGATGAAGATTTATACCGCTCCATTTGAGTTGTTACCCCGGAATGTGCTCCAGGCATTTCCGGATTCCTTAATGGAAGTTCCGGTATTTGTGGAAGGTGAAGAGGATTGTTCTTTCGACCGTAACGATTATCTCTTATTCTACGGTTATCCAGCAAGCCACTTTGTCCCGGATACCTTCTTAAATTGGTACGAGAATGGTTATGCTCGCAATAATGTCTATTGGTTTACATTTGGAGGAAGTTATGGAAAAAGGATGGAGAAAGTGAATGCCCAGTGGAATGGTTCTGATCCGGATACAACGGTTAATGAAATTCTTCATTTGGAAGAGGATATTCATAACCCAACTCGTTCCGGGATAAACTGGTACTGGATGGATTTTTCACTGGGGAGTGCTGAGAGCACGGTGGTACGTATGCCCATCAAACATCGATTCGCCTGCGGACCAACAAGGCTCACCATGTTTATCTTTGACTCCATGACGCCTGGTTCCCAGTACTTCTGGTATCTTTTTGCTCTCAACGGTCTCACCTTTTTCAGTGATACTATCCTTTTGCCACACCGGATGCAATTACCGGCGATTGCTCTAACTGGAGAAGGGAATGTTTACGGTGATTCCTCAACCTTTGAATTCAAGGTAAAAAGGGTTTTTCCGGATACAATCAATCTTACTTTATATCTAAATTCTTTCGAGTTTGAATATCAACGCCTGACCGATATGTCGGAACCGTTCCATGCTTTTTTCAAAAGTCCCGGCAATTATACAATAAAGTGTAGTAGAGTGCACTCTAAACCATTTGTTCTTGATATCACGGATTTGCGCCAACCCCGGATATTTGAAAACTACAATTTATCAGGTAAGACGATAACCTTTTCGGTGGCGTGCGATTCTTTCCAGCTTTTATATCTTACACTTTTGAGTTCGGCAAAGCGCGTTTCACTCCTACCCGCTAATCCTGGGCGGTTAAGGATGCCGGATGAAGGTTGTGAATATCTGATCATCACCCATAAAAATTTCTACAATTCCATCATGCCCTTGGTTAATTATCGCCGGCAGGAGTATACGACCAAAGTCGTCACGGTTGATGAAATATTTGATAACTTTTCCTATGGAAAGTATGATCCGCTTGCAATAAAACATTTTCTCTATCATGCCTATAATCATTGGAATACTGTTCCAAAGTATGTATTAATCGTTGGTGATGCAACCTACGATTACAAAAACAATTTAGGAAAGGAAAATCCACCCAATTATGTGCCGATGTATGAATGGGGGACTTTACTTTCGGGTAATCCGGGAATTCCGGATAATGGCATCTATGAAGGGGAATATGTAAATTTCTTTGGCACCGAGGCAATGATTCTGGGTAGGATCACGGTGCGCACCAACCAGGAGGTGCGCGATTATATCGACAAGGTATTTGCCTATGAGAATGGTGATATCGATGGTGTTTGGAACAAAAGAATTATTCTGGCTGCGGATGATGAATATGCTAATCATTGGGAGGGTACTGAACATTCGGATGCCTGTGAGGTTTTGAACAATGTGGTGCCTGCTTCACTTTACGATCGGGCTAAGATTTACACTTTGAGCTATCTACCTTTTCCGCCCCATGGTCCGAATACCACAAAACCCATGGCGACCGAGGATTTTATAAAAGAACTTAATAAGGGTGCTTTGATTGGTTGCTTCTTTGGTCATGGGAATACCTTTCAACTTGCCCATGAAAAACTTTTCCTTGAGACCAATATCCCCCAGATAAAGAACGGGCGGAGATTTTTCTTTTTCTACTTTGCTTCCTGCACCGTGGGTCGATTTGATGACTCAGACCACGAATGTCTTGCTGAGGAATTTGTGCGCATGCGTCAGGGTGCGATCGGCGCTATCGGGGCGCACGCGGGATCCTGGACCAATGTTAATCTTTCGTTGGGTACCACATTGTTTAGATTATTCACCCATCCCGATACCAATCTCACCATGGGCGAATGTTATTATATCGCCAAACATAATGCGGGTGGAGTTCATATCCATTTAATGCTGGGTGACCCGGCGACTCGCATCCGGAAAGTGAAGGAGAATTTTAATTTTCAATTTCTCCCCGATTCCGTTCGTCCCTTAGAGAAATTAAAAATCACTGCCAGCAAAAAGCCATATTATCTTACGGCATATGTTAAGGATACGACCCATATTAAGTGGATTGATGCCACAACCGTAAATAGAATAAGTGGGTATATCCGGCGCACCGTCCGGATTGGAGATAACCTTCCTGATACGGTAATTTATAGTTATAAAATAGAGGGGAAGGAAATCTACCAAGGCTACTGGTCGACTGATACTGCAAAATTCACCGTGCCGATTATTCCTACACTCCATCAACCGATGATTAAATTGAGTGGCTACAAAGACCGCGCCAGTGCCACATGTGATTCAATCCGGGTCTATGGGAGTGCCGTTCCTACTACAGATCAGGAGGGTCCAGAGGTTTCATTTTATGAGGGAGCAAGACCATTAAAGGATGGAGACTGGGTGGATAAAACATTTATCCTTACCGGTCGGGTCATAGACGAAAGCGGTATCAATCTATTGAATTCCAAAGAAGATGCGCGGGGCTTTTTCCTTTATGTGGGCAAGGATAATATTACCAATCGGATTGATTTGAGAAATAGTTTTATCTATAACAAAAATTCAGATGCTGAGGGCGAATTTAAAACTGAGATTACCCTTGAAAATTCTACCGACTCTATCACAGTATATGTCAGTGATAATTGTTTTAATCAGACAATTAAAAAGATTACTCTTAATGCTAATATTTACGAACGGGTTTCCATCGCGAATGTTTTAATTTATCCCAATCCGGTAAAGAATGACGATGGGATCTGGATAACCTTTCTGCTCACCCAGAGTGCCCGAGTGACGATAAAAGTCTATACGGTTTCGGGTCGGCTGGTCAAAGTTTTGCCAACGATCCCGAGCTCCGCGGGCTACAATCAGAGATTTTGGAACTGCCGGGATGAAGCGGGCGATAAGCTGAGCAATGGTGTCTATCTGATCTGTATCACAGCCGAAGGAAATTCAGGTTCAGACAAGAAAATAGAAAAATTCATCATCGCCCGTTAGATACAGGCATAAGAGAGTTGCTCTTTAATGTTGCTACATCTGGCTACTTTATAAAAAAGGGCAGGAAGACCTGCCCTTTTTAATTTATAATTTATCCGCCCGTTTGGGGAGGTTTCAAAGCTCGGGTATTTTCTTCTATTGCCAGAATCACTAAAATCATATCTGCAGCTGCAAGCAGGCTGACAAATAAAAAGGCACCGTAAATCAATACTACAAAAGCCATGCCGATGCCACTCAACGTACCTAAGCCACCCAAGCCTCCATAACCGCCATAACCTCTGCTCATCATGCCACCCAATGCTGCACCACCGATAAGCATCGCAATAAACCCAATGATGGTAAAGACCGCTACAATCCAGGCGAGGACTTTAAAGATCACCGAGATGACCCGGAGTGCCGTGAATCTTTTCTCCATTTTACCTCCTTATTTAATTTATCATTAATGATATCTAAAACTGACAGGAAGTCAATATTAAAAAAATCTGAGTCATCTCCACTTTTTGTCAAATTATTTTCATGTGCTGGATTATTAGCGGTAGCCGCACCCTTCAGGGTGCGAAATACCCTGGGATTTAAAAAAAATTATCCGCAGGCTAAAGCCTGCGCCTACCAATTTTACCGTTACCATCCGACGACTCAGGTTGGCATTTTTTTATTTATGCAAGGCGAAAGCCTTGTCCAGCGCTTAATAATTGATTACCCTTACAAATTTTGTCCGTGGGTTTCATCGTTCCTTCACAAGATTTAAAAAATATGTAGAGGACCCGGTTTGCTGCTATGTTGACATTCTAATTTTTTTGGATATCATTAAATATTCAATGAAAGAACTCATTGAAGGGTTTAAAAATTTGAGTAGGATAAGCGCACGGGTAGCTAAACTGATTGAGAATTATGCACAGTTAAAAGAAAATTCGGAAGTAAATGCATATCTGATGGAAAAAGGTTTACGCGAAATCCAAGAAATAGCGGTAACCCTGCCCGATTTTACCTTAAAAAACCAACTCGGAGGATGGATTAATGAGGAAAAAGAGAAGATAGAAAAGGCAAAAGAAGAATTTCGTTTTCAACTGGGCGAGAAGATAAAAAGATTATTTCAGAATGAAGGCATGGTCGTGCACGGGCAATTCCCCAAGTTGCGCGTGGGATTTTATACTATTTTGCTGGATTTTGAATTTGGCGAAGCAAAAATCTTTTTCGGTCCGGAGATTGAAAGGATAAAATCCAAAGTACCCCTGGAACCCGAAACAATTTACCGGACAATAAAAAAGTTTGATGGTGTTTTAAAGAAAACAAAATTTGAGCCGAATGAATTTTATCAGGATTTGCGGCGGGCTTATGATAATTGTCTGCGTCTTGCAAAAAAAACACCCGGCGAGAGGATTTACCTGATGGAGGTATTGAATCAATATGTCCTCCTCAAACAACCTGCTCAATTTTTTGTCGATCCAAGAAAAGAAAATTTTCGGGAGTTTTCCCGCATTACCCTTGCTTATTTACTTTATCTCTTTAAAAAATCCGAACCGGTAAGAGAAGATGTTCATCTTTATATCGCTAACTTAGATGCCACCACGGATAAAAAAAGGGCAATCTGGATACCGGACAATGAAAAAGGTGAGGGGACTTACTACTCCTATATTGCCTTTTCTGAAAAATGAGTGAACACATAGACCCGATTGTTGCCCGATTGATGATCAATACACTGGGTGGTTATGGGACACCACCGGAATTGGGAATTGAGTATTATACCGTGGGGCTGGATTCATATCTAAAACCCCTTGAAGAGGAATATTTTAATTTTCCCGGGCGGCAGAGTATTTCTACTTTCAAGTTGGTGGTGGGCAATTATGGAGGAGGCAAGACGCACTTCCTTTATTCCATTAGAAATCTCGCCTGGAAGTATCATTATGCCACAAGCTATGTTTCGCTGAGTGCTACCGAATGTCCATTTGACCGGCTGGAATTAGTTTATAAAAGTGTTGTCTTAAACATTACCCCGCCGCTGAAGGAAAGTGAGATGATGAATCCTTATGAAAGGGGCATTGAGGCATTGTTGCGTCGATGGTACACTCAGGTGCGGATGGAGCGCGATTTTCTATCCCTGATAAAAGCATTGGAAAGCACCAGTTATACTAATTGTCTAAAAGGCGCTTTGAGCAATCTTGCCGCCGATGATGAAGAAGGTTTCTTGACCTTGGTTCAGTGGTTGAAAGGAGAGGATATCCCCCGGGAGGTGAAATTGAGGTATCGGATTTCAGAAAAAATCGATCGCTCCAGTGCATTTCGTATGTTGCGTAGTTTGATTCAATTTGTGAACACCATCGGTTATAACGGTTTGGTATTGTTATTCGATGAGGCAGAAAGAGGCATGAGCATTTCATCAGCTCGGGATAAAAGAAGGGCACTCGATAATTTGCGGCAAATTATCGACGAATGTGGCAATTCCCGACTACCAGGGGCAATGTTCTTCTATGCCTTGTCCGATGAGAATTTACTCCTGGAGGGGACCGGTGGTGTCTATGAGGCATTAAAGCAGCGACTCCGGTCCAGTTTCACCCGCATAAATCCGGTGGGAGTAAAGATTGATCTGGAAAGAATTGAGATTGAGCCGATGGAATTCCTTCTCAAATTGGGTGAGAAACTGGCACATATTTATACTGCTGCTTATAATTGTGAATTTAATGACGAAATGCTAAAAAAATCCATTAAAAATATGGCGAGTGTGGTCCTTGAAATGCAGCTGCTGGATATCAGCTATCGCCGTATCTTTGTGGTCGGGATGATTGATGCATTGCAGCAGTTAAGAAGTTTTAATACTCCGATCGACCGTGAAACTGCCCGGCAAATCCTGAAGACCCGCACCAAGGAATTATTAGAAAAAGAGAAAGAAGAAGTTGAGCGCGCCGAATTCTAAGATTGTTTTCCATAATATATTTGGGGAGGGGATAGTCCTGGAGACAAGGTGGAATGGGACTGAAACCCGGGTTCAATTCCGCAGTGGACTCTGCATCTGGCTACCCACAAAATGGCTTAAGGTCTTACAGGTTGAGGAAAAGGAGTTAGACCGTATCTCTTCTCGGAGATTGGTTGAGGCATTCCGGCTGGGCATAGTTTCCCACCAGGATATAGAATATTTTACGCTGGGACGGAATTATGAGATTGATATGTTTAAGAGGGCGCTCGAAAATTTAAAAAATGGGAATGGAGGAGTATTTTTGATTGAGGGAGAATATGGTTCAGGCAAATCCCATCTTGCGGAATATCTGCGGCATCTCGCACTGAAAAACGGCTTTGCCACCGCCTACTGTGAACTCCATCTCCATGAGACACCACCCTACCGCCCGAAGAAGATCTACCATGAACTGGTCACCAGTCTCCGGTATATAAAAAACAATTGCGAATATGGATTCCGGGATTTGCTCCGGGAGGCTCAGGATATAGAACTAAAGGACCACTGTTTTTTGACCCCGGTTTTAAAAAAAATCAAATATATTGAGCAAAATGATGCATCCAGCGAAGTTTTCTGGCAGTGGATTGAAGGGGAATCCACCAAGGAATATGCCACTGACCGGAATGCACCTTTTCGGGTGCGGGGTGGGCAAGTAATCCCTGCCTTATACGATTTCTCAACTGCTGCTGATTTCTATAATTATCTTATCAGTGGCTTGAGTTTTATTGCACGCCAGCTCGGTCTGGGCGGATTGGTTTTGATCATTGATGAATTTGAAGAAGTTAATCATATTGAGGAATATCCACTTCAAGAGCGGGGTCGGGCTTTTTTAGAAGGGCTGGTACGGATTGCCCTTGATGATGAGGAACTCAAAAGAATTAACCGGTATATGCTTCACAATAAGGTTCGTCCCACACCGTACTCCTACAAAGAAAATTATATTTTACTTCTCCTCGCCACCACTCCGGGCGAGGATGAATGGTTAACCCGGTTAATCAAAAATAAGATTTTATTGAGAAAATTCACCCGTCCTGAATTAGAATTGTTATTTGATAACCTCCTCCGCATTTATAAAACAGCCTTTCCGGATTTTAATCTTGACCTGAAGATTCAAAGTAATATATTGGAAGGTGCAATCCGGAAGTTCAGTAAAGAGTTGCGCATGTTTATAAAATACATCGTTGAGGCATTTGACCTGGTGCGCTTTGGAAAACGGGGCTAACCGAGAAAAATGCCCCATTGACAGATTCTAAAATATGGATAAAATTAGAATGATTATGAAGGATTTTACTCGTGTGACCCTGTTTAAATATCTCTCGCCTCAGGAGATAAACTGGTTGATGGTTAAATGGGAACCCCGGGAGGTGGCAAAGGATACGGTAATAATCAAAGAAGGGACGATGGGTGATGAAATGTATCTCATTGAATCCGGAAAAGTGGAAGTTTTTCTGACCCGGGGAGATTTGGTCTTGGTCTTGTCTGAACTTGGTGAAGCGTCGTTCTTCGGTGAGATGGCACTCCTCACGGATAAACCCCGCTCAGCGACGGTAAGGGCAAAGACCGATTGTCGGCTTTATGTTTTGAAGAAACAACAATTTATGGAGATTATTAACGAAAATCCTAAAGTAGCAGCAAAATTTTTACTGGCGATGAGCGAGGACCTTTCCCACCGGATTATGGTTACCAATGCTAACTTAGAGAATTATTTTTTGATTAACCGGGCAATTGTGGATAATGAGTCGTTCCGTAATTTATATATTCTGACCCATAAGGCCCCATCGTCTAGTGGTTAGGACATCACTCTTTCAAGGTGAAGATACGGGTTCGACTCCCGTTGGGGCCATTGTTTTTTAATAAGGGGGCATCATGAGGAAGTTAGGGTTAATATTAGTCCTGTTACCCGGACTGTTTATCGCCCAAGAGATATCCGTATATGGCAATCGGGGGATGTTCAAACTCCAGTATGCCCAGCCTCATAATATGGGGTTCCTTTCTTTCCATCTAAGTCCGGAAGAGCGGTATGAAGCGATTGATACCATACAGTGGGGAATGGGGGTAACGGACCGGAAACATTTCTTTAAAGTCTCTACGGGCATTTCCTATTCGATAATCGATTATCTGGAGATGCGATTCCGCATCACCCCGTTTATGAAATGGTTTGAGATGAGTAACTATCCCCAGGAGCGGGGCGATCCTTATCCGGTGATTGGGATTGAGACCATTGAAGTGGGTGGGAAAATCGGGTATCCGATCTTTGTGGACAAGGAAACTCCCATTTTATACGCCTTTGGCATCCATGGGGCGGTGAATTTCGGACCAGGGCTATCCCGGGAATATTTTAGCAATGCCTATAATAATGACAAGCGCTTTTACTCAGATTCCTTTCCTGAGAAATATCCTCTTGGTGGTACCCCTTATCCTCCTCAATTCCCGCCGCATATACCCCATGATCCGGATTATATCGCTACCGGTCTTTTTGATTTTCGGATCGGACCATTTGCGGTTCATTTGAATGGGGGTTATTTATATACGGGACGAGATATTAAACCCGATTATGTTGCTGATGCCGATTTTTATCCTCGACCGAATTATGTCCTCCATGGCGGTGGTATAGAATTGATACCTTCGGAAGATGTCCGACTGCTTTTCGAGTCCTTTGGTTATTTTGACATGGATAACAGCATTGAATCTTTATGGGTGACACCAGGTTTACGTTTCGGGGCGCGGAGCGTGAGTTTTGACTTAGGTTGTGAACTGGGGATATTGAATCCGGAACGCAATCCTGATTTCTGGTGGAAGGCGTTTTTCAATATTTCGGGAGGTGCGGATTTGATAAAGAAGGTTGAAGTTCATATCCCGATTGCCAAGGTCTCTGGTAGAATCTACGATGCCAAGACTGGCGAACCACTTATTGCTACAATTACCTTCCCCGGTGCTGAGAAACAGGCAATTCAGACTTCAGCAAACGGAACCTACGAGACATCCTTCTCACCCGGGAGTTATCGAATTCATGTAGAGTCCGAAGGGTATCGTTGGAAAGAACAGGGTGTGGTATTGAAAGATGGCGACCAGATTATTCTTGATTTTGCTCTCAACAAGAAAGAAGTCGCCAAAGTCATTGGGAAGATATTTGATGCCGAAACCAAACAGCCCATCGTTGCCACTATTACCTTTCCACAGACCCAATTCCCATCCATAACTTCTGATACCTCCGGCATGTATTCAGCAGTCCTCGTCCCCGGTACCTTCCGGATTCATGTGGAAGCCACTGGTTATCAGTTTGATGAGAAGATTGTAACATTGCAGGAAGGGGATACTAAGGTAATCGATGTGGCATTGAATAAAATTAGTCTTGCCCAAGGGACCATTGTGGGAAAGGTTGTTGACAAAGATGATGAAAAACCGATTCTGGCGCAGATTTCGTTTGTGGATGCTAATATTCCTGCCACCTCTACAGACCCAACGACAGGGATATACAAGGTTACCCTGGCACCTGGCACCTATGTCTTAAAAGTTGAGGCCCAGGATTATATTACAGAGACCACCCCAGTAGTTATCGCCAAGGATGAGACGAAGGTCCAGAATTTTGCCTTGAGAAAGGTTCCCAAGGTAGGTGAAAAGATAATCCTGCGGGGGATCTACTTTGATTTCAATTCTGCGGTTATCAAACCGGAATCCTATCCAGTGCTCGATGATGCGGCAAAGGTCTTGCTTGCGAAACCAAAGATGCGGGTGGAGATAGGCGGACATACTGATAGCATCGGTTCCGACTCTTATAATATGAAACTTTCTTACGAACGGGCAAACGCCGTAAAGGAATATCTTGTGCGCTACCACAATATCGATCCATCGCGCCTTGAAGTTCGGGGTTATGGTGAGACCCAGCCTATTGCCGATAACCGGACTAAGTCCGGAAGAGACCTCAACCGACGGATTGAATTCAAAATCCTCAGCGTGGAATAGTCTGAAATTTATTTTTAAAAAAGGCAGGGCAACAATGCCCTGTCTTTTTTTTGGAGATTGTTGACAAAGACCTCAAAATGAATTAGACTTATTTTGCATGGTAGAAGACTTAAAAAGACTCCGAAGATATGAAATAATCAAACTCCTGGAGAGCGGTAATTATGCCTTGGTGTATTGGGTAAAAGATAAAGGCAATGATTTGATTTTAAAAATTGCAAAAAATAAAACCCCGGAATTAAACCAATTCATTTGTCGTGAATTTCAGATTCTTGCTCATTTTCGGCATCCCAATATTGTGAATGTCTATGAGTATGATCTGACCGAAGAGGGATTGGCATATTTTACCATGGAATACATTCCAGGTAAACCACTCCATGAACATTTTAAGGATTTTAACGAAGAATTCGTAAGGGCAATTATTCAGGTGCTTGATGCTTTATCAGCATTCCATAATAAAGGATTTGTCCATTGTGATTTGAAACCCGAGCATATCATCTATAATCCCGCGACTAAGAAGGTTGTGTTGATTGATTTTGGTTTTGCCGGCATTACGACGCACCAAATTAAGGCGGGTGGAACCTTCGGTTATGTTGCGCCCGAGATTCTCAAAGGAATTGGTTTTGATCAGCGGAGTGATTTGTATTCGTTGGGAGTAATTATATATGAAATTTTCTCCGGAAGATTACCAACTTTTCCATACCAACCGTTGAAAAATGTTCCAGAGTTGTTAAACGATACTCTCCAACACCTTCTTTGTGAAGAACCAAGTTTGCGCCCCACTGCAATTGAACTATATGAGTTGTTCTGGAAATTCCTTCCTCCAGAGGAATCCGCAATGCCGGTTTACGAAGTTCAGTTACCTCCGACCGGATTTGTTGAAATACCGGAGATAATGGATAAATTATTGAGGATGAAAGGCGAGACAGTGGTGGTAATTGGGGATGTTGGCATCGGAAAAACACGATTATTGAAGGAATTGAAATATAGGTATCTGCTCGAAAATCGCGCAGTTTTTTTCTACAGCGGCCGTGAAGATGGCTATTTTTATGATTTTATTGCCAATATCATTGGCTATGAAGGAGTCCGGGCGTTGAGCGGCGAGGACCATTTCCAAATATACACTGAAATTACCGAACGGCTGATAGGTTTTGTCCAGGATCGAGATGTTGTTATTTTGGTAGATAACCTGGATGCTTTAAACGATTATGAACTGGGTCTTTTTCGCTTTATCGGGCACAGTCTCAAAGACACCAATCTTACTATGATTGGTACTGCCCATCATGATGCACGAGTGAGGGATTTGAATTTTTTTGAACTACATCTCCGGCCGTTTTCTAAAGCAGAAGCAAAAACTTTGCTGGAGAAAACATTTTTCCAAATTGAGTCCATAAATGTAGATGATAATTCAAATTTTAGTGATTGGCTCTATGAACATACCGGAGGAAATCCTTTATTTATTGTTGAAACCCTAAAGGCACTCTTCAAGCAAAGGATGTTAAGATTCAGCAAGAATCGTTGGCAGATTGATATGCAGGCATTAGCTGCTTTTAAAATTGCCCCCAATATATCGGAAATTTTAGCTGTACAACTTCAGAGATTGAATAGGATTGAGATGGAAATATTGAAAATTCTGACAGTTGCCGATTGCCCTCTTAACGTGGTTGTTGTTAATCGCATTCTTCCTGAATGCACCAATATCAATTTAGAGATTTTGAAGATCTTAGGACTGGTCAATGAGGAATACCTTAAAGGGACAAAATATATTGCACCGGCCAACCAGTTCATAAAAATGCTAGTGGCACAGATGATTTCCGCTACGGAGAAAAATTCCATTTGCAAAAAAATAATTGCAGGTTTACCAGATCGCGATTTAGGAGAACATTTCTTTCCTCTTTTGGGAAGGTTGTTTCAGGAAATTGGCGCTGAAGAAGAAGCCTGCAGATATTTTCTCAGGTCGGCGGAGCATGCCGAAAAAATTAATGATTATCAGAGTGCGATCGAGTTTTATAATAATACACTCAATTATTTGGGCAAGCACATTTCCGAAAAGTACTATCAAATTCTCTTGAAATTAGGCAGTCTTCATATCTTAGTAGGCAATAATGAGAAGGCAATCGAATTTTACAAATCATGCCTGGGAGTATCGTATTTTCAGGGAGAGGCATTGCTGGGGCTGGGTAAGGTTTATTCCAATTTTGGTGATTATGAAAAAGCTGCGAATCACCTAAGGGCGGCTCTGGCGATACTTGAGCCCGGGACACAGAGAATTGAAGCTTTAAACCGGCTCGCCTATTGTTGCATTAATCTCAAACAATTTGTGGAGGGCGAGGCATTACTCGATGAAGCCCTTACACTCTGTCAGCAGGTGAATGACCACCGCCTGGAGGCAGAGGTGCGGTATTATTATATAACCCTGGCATGGTTTAAAGGCGAATATGAGAAGGGAAAGGAGTTGGGTAAAGAATTACTGGAGTTTTGCAATAAGAACCATCTGGACAAGCAATTTGCCTATACCGTCAATCTCTTGAGTTCTTTATACCATCTCACCGGAGATATTGAAATGGGGATAAAATATAATGAACTGGCATTAGAGGGATTTGAAAAATTAAAAAATTATAACGCCCTTGTCACAACCTTGATTAATAAAGGGTTATTGTTTTCGAGTATCGGCAAAATACATGAGGCCCTCTCGGTTTTTGAGAAAGCTTTAACTACGGCCATGAAGACAGGCAACAAATCCTACCAAGCTGTCGCACTGAGCAGTATCGCCAGCATCTATATTGATACTTGCAAATATGATAAGGCATTAAAGGTTAATCAGACAATCCTGGATGCGAATCCTGACTCTCAATATGCTCACTACAATATTTTTAATATATATTACCGCCAGGGTGAGATAGATAAGGCAAATGTAATTCTTGAGGAGCAACTTTCGAAAAATGAAGACCCTTTGTACTTGGTCGGACTTGGGATGGTTTATACTGCCCGGCGGGATTATGTAAAGGCAGAGCAGTACCTGAAAAGAGCACAAGAAATCATCGTCGATGGCAATATAGAAGTTTCAATATGTGTCGAGGTGAACCTTAAAACAAGTCAATGCTATTTAGAAAGGCGCGATTTTGAGAAGACGCTCGAATATGCTGAGCGGGCAAAGGAGACAGCAATAAAAGGAAGCCGAGAATATCAACTGGCAGATGCTTTGGTTCAATTGAGCAAATATCGACTAAATTTGCAGGAGGAATTAAACTTAGAAGAGCATCTTAAATATTTAAAAGATAGAGAATTTCTTTTTGACTATGGGTATTTAAAAAGGCAGAAGATTGAAGCGATTATTGAAAAAGGCATAACCTTCCACCGGTTGAAAGAAATTCTTGAAGAGTTATGGTCGGTGGAACAGACTTTTCAAACGATTGGTGCCAAACATGAATTAGCCCTGATTAACACCCTCATTGAAAAACTTTTGCCCGTTATCATTCAGGATTATTCACGAAAGGGTATCTCTGTCCAATATCTTGAGGCTTTTACCCAACTTGCGGAAATCATTAGTTCCAAACTGGGTGATGAAGAATTTATGACCGATATTCTGGATTTGGTAATAAAAACCACGGGCGCGGAGCGCGGAGCAATATTCATAAAGACGGAAAAGGGGATTGAATTGGTGGCAGGTCGGAATATGGATCGCAAAACCATCCGCGATGCCCGGGAACTTTCACTATCGGCAATAGAAGAGATAAATAAAAACCAGATTGTATTTGTGCCTAATGCCCTTGCAGACCCTAATTACAGCCTCCGCCGGAGTGTGTTACTAAACCGGATTTGTTCGATCCTTTGTATTCCCTTAAACATCGGTGATAATCCAATTGGTGCAATATATCTTGATTCACGGATCATTGGTTCCATGTTTGCGGAACAGGACCGGAATTTTTTACTCACCGTTGCCAAAATTCTTGCTTCGGTGGTGGAGAAATCTATTTCTTTCCAGAATCTTACCCGAGAGAATGTTCTCTTAAAGACCAAGGTTATCAGTGAAATCGGCGCCGGCTATCTTATCAGCAAATCAAAAAAAATGAAGAAGATTTATGAGAATATCGATGCCCTTGCCGATTCCGATGCTCCGGTTTTAATAATCGGTGAGACCGGAACTGGGAAGGGGATGCTTGCCCGACTCATCCATTTAAAGAGTAAAAGAAAAGACAAAAAATTTCTCTCCATCAATTGTGGAGCAATCCCAGAAACCCTTCTGGAGTCCGAATTGTTTGGGCACAAAAAGGGGGCTTTCACCGGTGCGTATACCGATAAAAAAGGTCTGCTTGAAGAGGGAGAAGGCGGTACAATATTCCTTGATGAAATCTCAAATACCGGTCCAGGATTTCAGGCAAAGATGCTTGAGGCGCTTGAAGACAAAATAATCCGGAGGTTGGGCGAGACAACGACACGAAAGATTGACGTCCGTTTTATTCTTGCTTCCAACAAAGACTTGGAACTTGAAGTCGAG
This sequence comes from candidate division WOR-3 bacterium, assembly GCA_039802205.1. Classification (NCBI taxonomy): domain Bacteria; kingdom Pseudomonadati; phylum Caldifarciminota; species Caldifarciminota bacterium. Next base: position 4,339 of record JBDRWD010000030.1, on the reverse strand, counting down.
GAGGGGAGGTTCCGAAAAGATTTATATTTCCGCATAAATGTCTTTAGGATAGATGTTCCACCTCTGAGAGAGCGTTTGGTCGATATTCCTGAATTGGCTAAATTTTTCTTAGATAAATACTGCCGCGAGATGGGTAAGGATATAAAGGGTTTTGAAAAAGGAGTTATTGAAGAAATGAAAGAGTATCACTGGCCAGGAAACGTCCGGGAATTAATGAATGTTATTGAGCGTGCGGTAACCCTTTCCAAAGGTAGTCTAATCACTTCTGAGGATATTGGGCTCAAAAGGGGACGCCATGAATTTACCTCCTTAAGAGAGATTGAAAAAGAGGCAATCATTGAGGCATTAAACATAACCGGAGGGAATAAAAGTAAAGCCGCAGAATTGCTGGGTATACCCAGGCGTACCCTGTATAGCTTTCTCAAGAAATACTCCATATCATAGGGTTAAATCAGGGTGTGCAAGTTCAAAAAGTGTGCAGATTTTGCACACTTGTAAGTTGCTGAAATAGCGTATTTACGCATGTTTGCACGATAGGGCTTAAAGTGTGCAGATTTTGCACACTTTAAGAATCGCTAAAATCTATTTTCTAATGAAATTTCGGGACTTTTTTCAGGCATGAATTTTGCTATATAGAGAATTAGGAAAAGGTAGGCAGAATGAAGGGATTTTGTGGATTGGGCATTAAAATGGTGATGATTATTTTATGAAAAAAACTGGTATGGGAAATTTTGATAACTTGTGGGCAGAGGTATTATGGCTCTTTTACCAAAATGGCTGGTATGGAAAAGAGGGATATGAGGCAATTATTAGAAAGGAAAGTTCGATGATTTCAAAAATCACGGAAATACTGAATCGGGCGATAGAGGTTCTTGATTTTTACACCCGGAAGCATTCCATTGAGGTATCGGTATTGGCTTTTAGGCTTGCGAAATATATCGGATTGTCAGATTGGGAACAGGAAATGGTAAAACTCGCGGGCTTGGTCCATGATATCGGGAAGGTTTCTATCCCAGAAACGATTCTCAATAAACCCGGACCGCTGAATGCGGATGAGTGGGAGATAATGAAAAGGCATCCATTAAAAAGTGCCGAAATTATCCAGCCTATACCAGGTTTTCAGGAGATTGCCTACTGGATATTATATCACCATGAACACTGGGATGGTAGGGGTTATCCAGAGGGTAGGAAGAGAAAAGAGATTCCAGCGGTGGCCCAGATACTGGCAGTTTGTGATGCGTATTCAGCCATGACCTCAAATCGTCCCTACAGGAATGCTTTGAGTGAAGAGGAAGCAAAAGAGGAGATAAGAAATTTTAGTGGTATCCAGTTTGATCCTGAGATTGTTGAGATTTTTTTGAGCCTTCCTAAGGAGGATGATCCAAAAATGGATAGCTGGAGTTAAAATTCACTTGCCGGCAAGGGGGCTGGGTTTTTCTCACATTTTGTGGGGGCCATCACCAGCCCTCTTGTTTTTTATCTGAGAATAAAATAGATAAGGTAAATGATCCCCAAAACGATGATGGTAGAGAGTTCAGTCCTTGACTTTTTCCATGAAAATCTTACTTTTACGGGTGGCAGCCCCTTCAGATAATCTTCTTCCGCCAGGATGATGGTTGCGTATTCAAATAAAAAGATGAGAACCAAAAGTATCTTTAACCCGCAGGGTGGATTAAAGAGTAATATAGTTCCTAAGACGAGAAAGAAATTTCCCAAGTAAAGAGGATGGCGGAAGAAAAAGTAAGGTCCATTGACGATTTTGTATTCACCCGCGATTTCCTGGGATCGGGAAATAATCCCAATATATCCCGAAGTCCATATTCTTAAGGCGAGGCCGATGATTATCAAAAGATGGGGTAATGGACTCGTAGGCTGGGCTCGGTGAAAGAAAAGAAGTAAGATAAAAAATGGTGTGGCAATAATTCCACGGTAACGATAAAATAATCTCCCCAATTTGATAGGTAGGATATAGCGTTGGTTAATGGAATTATTCAAAATTTATCTAAATTTGGGCGGTAAAGAAAATATTCACCGATTTTGTCGGTGATGTAATAGTTTGCGGAGATTGCCTCCGCCATAGTCGGTGTCAGTCTTTCCGGATCGTAGAAACAAGCGAGATCAAAACTCAAGATGATCAAAGAGAAACGGCGGTTAACAATATCAAGGATGAATTTTTCTTCGTTCCAAATGTTTTGTCGGGCAAGCTGGGTAAATTCAAAGGGTTGGAACAAAACTTCTCTCTGATTTAGGACAAGAATGCCCGCGTCTTCCGATAATATTGGACCGCCGGTATTTTGTATTTTTTGGGAAAGGATGTGATTATCATGCCAATCGGTTTTTGTTATTATCGGTTCGCTGAAAAAAGGTAAATGGAGGAACAATATTAACTGTGCCATAGCCGCACTATAGATAAAAAGCTGATATTTCTTATCATCCATGTCATTTTTTAATTTTTCAATTGCCAAACCAGTGAGAATACAAGTTAAGGCAATCAACTCACAGAAATAATTGGTATTAGCTCCGACTTTGCCCACTGTTACAGCGACAATTGCCGAAATAATGAAATATAATTTCCAGAAAAAACATTCCCGACTGGCAGAAGGGCTGAAAAGAAATATTAAAGAAAACAAAAACAATATGGCATGGGTTTGTAAAAAGTGAATGTAGTATTTGGCAGCCTGCTTGAGCTCAAAGATATTCAGATTATAAAGAATGGTGTGCCGGTAAAATTCGCCCGCAGTAAAATGATTAAGGATAAAAAATAATAACAAATAAGAAATCACCATTGAGAAAATAAAGATTATTGCTTTTTTTCTTTCGCTCAATAATAAGTGAATTGCTAAGGCAAATGGTGCGGTGAAAAACGTCGGTTTAGTATACAGGGCAGCAAGAAAAAACGGTATTGAGTAGCAAAGTTTAAGGTCTTTTTGAGTGTCAATAACCAGATAAAGTCCGAAAAGCGAAAGAAATAAACCAGTCATATCCACCCGCATAAGTGGGGTATCTTTGAAGGTGTAAGAAGAGGCGATAAATAAAAGGGCACAGAAAATTGCGGTGTTACGCGTAGTTTTTTTGAAAAGGATTTTATAGATAAGAAAAACGATTAGAATCGTCGCTAAAAAAGTGACCAATCTCCCTCCAAAAAATGAAATCCCGAACAATTTTATAAACCCCGCGCAAATAAGGAGATATATCGGGGGATAGTTAGCGATAATAAAAGGATAATGGTCAATATTTTTGTAAATGTTTTTCCCTTCGCAGATGAGTTTGGCCTGATTAAGGATAAAGCCTTCGGGATATGAGACTTGATATGGATAAACGATTACTGTTAGTGCCTGAATTAGGTAGAAGAAAGAATATATTATTAGAGAAACGGTGGTCAACTTTTTTATCAAAGACATTGGGGAAGTCCTTTACCGAAAAACCCACAATGCCGGAGAGGGGATTTGAACCCCTATGCTGTTGCCAGCGCCAGGTCCTGAACCTGGTGCGTCTCCCAATTCCGCCACCCCGGCGAAAAGTAGTGCGCAAAATTCACCAACAAACTCGGTTTTAACTTCGAATATTATAGTTAAAATCCATAATTTGTCAATAAATCACTCCTGTATATGTCGTTTCAAAGCGAAAATGTCACCTTTAACTTCAAAGGTAAAATGTCCCCAGGCGTGGCTCAAACCACGCTCAGAATTGAATCAGAAAGGAGATACCTTGATTTTTAAACAATTTTTGGTCTCGTTAACTTCAAAGCAAAAATGTCCCCTTGCTCCTTTAAGATTATTTTATTATTACTTAAAGGAGCAAATATGGTTAAACCAACAAAACTATATCAAAAGGCAGGACGTAAAATCATGATCCTGGGCGATGTCAAAAGAGGACTCATCACCCTTAAACACGCCAGCGAATTGCTCAACATCTCCTATCGCCACGCCAAACGATTATACAAAAGATTCAAAAACACCGGCGTAATGGGACTGCTGCCCAAAAAACGCACTAAACCACCCCATAATAAAACCCCAGAAGAAATAAAACTCAAAATCATTAATCTAAAAATCCAGTTCCCAGAAATCAATTGCTGCCATATTAAAGACCTCCTCAAGGAAGAAAATATCACCATCTCCCATGAAACCATCCGCACCATCCTCATCAAAAATCACCTCCACACCACCAAACACAAACGCCGCCCATATAAACGCTTCGAAGCCGACCAGGCCGGCAAGTTAGTCCAGATGGATACCTCACCTTATAAATGGATACCAGGCATTGATAAAGAATTACAACTCATCATTACACTGGATGACCACTCCCGAAAACCATTAGCCTTAAGAATTGCCGAACATGA
>JBDRWD010000029.1 GCA_039802205.1 candidate division WOR-3 bacterium | reverse complement strand
ATTGAAAATGCCAGAGTAACTGCCACTGTTTATGATAGCATTATAACCCAGGGACCTTTTTGTAAATGCTGTACTACTTTCACGAACAGCAATGGTTTTTATTCTTTTGATAGTCTCTGGCCTGTCCGCTACTGGATGACTGCGTCTTTTGGAAATCATCCACCTATAGGTGAATTATCACCTTCCCTTTGTGCTTTATGGGAAAAACATTTGAATTTCTATTTTGTTGATATAGAAGAACCTGGAGTAGAAACCTTTAACCCATCGGCGTCATTGATAATTTTTCCCAATCCATTCCGGAACCACTGCGTGATTAAATTCCAAATTCCAAATAATTCTGCAATCCGCAATCCACAATCCGAAATTTCATTAAAGATTCATGATGTTTCAGGTCGGGTGGTTAGGCAATTTAACCATTTAACCATTCAACCATTTAACCAGGTTGTCTGGGATGGCTGTGATAATCTGGGGCGCATGTTATCTCCTGGAATTTATTTTGTGCGATTGGAATTTGGAGATTATAGGCAGATTGAGAAGGCAGTGTTGCTTAGATAAAAATGAAGAGGGGACGACGATTTTCTCCTCTGATAAATCTCTTTAAGGAAGTTGATTGAAGAAGTGAATTTGGAGGTAGAGAAATTTGAATCGAAAATTTAAGATTTATTTCTTCTTGAATATGCCGAAGATACCGCCTTTTTTTTCATCATCATCAGAAATTGACGTGGGCTCAGTTTTTGGTTTTTCACTGGTTTTCTCTTGAATTAATTTTACAAGGCCTGATGATATCAGACCATAAAGGATTCTACCGGTTTCAAATTCTGATAATTTAACTCGTTGGGAAATTTCTCTTATTGATAAATGTCCATCGACAAATGCCAGAACCTTCCATTCTTCGGGACGGAGATTGATCTTTTCAATACCCGCATCAGGCACTTCCACGATTTTGGGAATCATATCAAAAGAGGGGATTAGGCGCTGAATTTTGTTCAGCTCGTCGATACGGCGTGCAGCATCGAGGATGACTTGCTGGATTGGTAATTCTACTGTTCTCTCTAATGTTTCTTCTCCAGGTTTGAAGACAAACCGACCTTTGCGCCATTGCAGTATGGCATCTATAGCATGTTCTCCTACGAGGACATTTGTTTTGGCGTGGACAACCATTCCATCTTTGAAATAAACAACCCCGACATCATTCGCGGTTTGAATCCGGAGGCTGCCGTCTTTGGCTCCCAACTGGATCAACTGGAAGACATCGGTCAGTTCGAAATCTTCTAAATTACCTTCAAGCGCCATTATTCTTTATATACTCCCATTTTCCGATATTTTTCTATTCTTTTTGTTATTAGTTCGTCAGTAGGGATCATCTGGAGTTCCTGAATATTACGGAGCACAGCAGCCTTGATATTTTCTGCAGTCTTTTGATAGTCAGTATGAGCACCACCGAGAGGCTCGGGAATTATTTCATCAATAATACCAAACTGGAGTAAATCCTGGGCAGTTAATTTTAATGCCTCAGCAGCATCTTTATTTTTTGAAGCATCACGCCATAGGATGGAAGCACAACCTTCAGGAGAAATAACCGAGTAGATTGCGTTTTCCATCATTAGAACCCGGTCACCTTGAGCGATTGCGAGAGCACCACCCGATCCACCTTCACCCAGTATCACCACCACGATGGGAACTTTTAAGAGCGCACATTCAAAAAGGTTATAAGCAATTGCCTCAAACTGACCTCGTTCTTCTGCACCTACTCCAGGATACGCGCCGGGAGTATCTACAATACTCAAAATTGGCAAGTTAAATTTCTCTCCCATCTTCATTATTCGCAAGGCTTTGCGGTAACCTTCAGGATGGGGCATACCGAAATTCCGTCTAATTTTTTCTTTTGTATCACGACCTTTTTGCTGGGCGACAATTGCGATTGAATGTTCATCAATTTTCGCTAAACCAGCGACGATTGCCGGATCGTCACTGAACCGCCGGTCGCCGTGTAATTCAATAAAGTCTTTAGTGATGAGATTGATGATATCCACTGCATATGGACGTCGGGGGTGGCGTGCCAGTTGAACACGCTGCCAGCGAGTTAGATTGGAGAATATTTTCCTTTTAAGTCTTTCCGCTTGTTGTTGGAGTCTTTCAATTTCATCTTCCACTCCACTGAGTTTCTTTAATTCTTCAATTTTTTTCTCTAGTTCAATAACCGGTTTCTCAAAGTCGAGGTAGAGTCCGCCATTCATGATTTATTAAAATGAAACTCCAATACCAACACTATTAACCATACCCAGATTGTAAGGATAAAGAGAGGCACCATAGTTGATGTGGAGTAGATTATGAGTGATACCTAGGTAAAACCCGGGGAACACTTGATCACGATAGTTTATTGCGAATCCGGTCATAAGTTTTTTACTGAGTTCCAACTCCGCTGCTAAGGATGATTCAAAGGAAGAGGTATTTACCAGATAATGGAGATCGCCACTGAGGGTTAGCAGTCCGAACTTTCGGTAATAGCCCCCACTCAATTTCGCCGGGAGATTAACTGTTTCATTGGCAATTTTTATGGTTCCACCGATGTTTGTTGCACCCAAACTCAAGCCACTTATTTCATTCATATAAGCAAGTGAAAAATCAACAGCCAGGGTGGCACCTGAATAAATGTAAAGATTTTCGTAAATATATTTCGTTTTGATACCAATTCTTCCATTTTGGGTAAAGTTTTTTGAGAGCAAAATTCCTATACAAAAATCGCTCCCCGTATAAAATCCGGTGCTCTCGCCGGTTGGGTAATCAGGATGGGCTTCAATATCACCATAATCGAAGTTCATGATATTTACCCCCAGATTAAAATCGTGGAATTTTCTTCCCAAACCCAAATTCATATTTCTCATTGATTGATACAGGTGGGCATAGGAAAAGTTTACTGTATAACGGCTCTGGTCCGCGATAAAAAGGGATGGATTATAAAAAATTGCCTCAGTACCGGTTGCCCTTGAATAGTATGTCAACAATCCTTTAGGCGAATGAGGCATAATGAGCCCAGAAATACCGGCAGCTGAGATTATCAGGAGCGGTATCATCTATTCCTCAATGATTTCAACATTCGCCCGGGGTAGTTTAACCCTATTTCCATTTTCCAATTCTACTTCCAGAACGCGGACCTTTGATTCCGTTTCAATCGTCTCCAAAGGGATAGGCAGATCTACAACCCGTCCAATCATTCCAAAATATGGTTCTCTAATTATCCGCACTGCCATGCCCACTTCTAAACCCGAACCGGTCGAGATATGGGAGATTTTTTTATCAGGGGCTTTTTCCAGCGGAACAATCACTTCTGGGCGCATAACCCCGGCCCGAATCTGGGTTGCCCCATTTATTGATGCTTTTTTCCCGACGAGTGATTTCAATAATCCAAATGTGCGATCAGCCATTCTGAGTTTTCCAAATCCTTCGGTGACGATGATAGTCAGTCCGACTTTTTCCGAACCGGTTATTGCCACCCCGATGTCGTAACCCATGAATTTTTTCAGGTCTTGATCTTCAATACCTCCGACGATGACCCCACGGGCACCCACCTCGCGCGCCTTTACCAGGGCATCATAAGTTACCAGAGAGCCACCTATTATTATTTTGTCTTTGAAATTTTCATTGATATTCTGCACAGTAAGAACCTCATCCGGTTTGTCCACGGCCAGGGCTAATTCGCCAATTGTTTCTCCTCCTATGCCGAATATCCCCTGGATAAAGCTACCTTCGGTTTTTATCAACACTCCTTCATTAGGAAACACTTTGCTCACCTCACCATCGATGTAAGCAATCACCTGCACTGGAATCGGGGGTTCTCTTAATATTACCTGTCCTGTAATATTGGAGACACTTTCTATCTTACCGCCAATTGGGCTTTTAACCGAAGATTTGAAAAGTCCAAAAAATCCCTTGCTCTGGGCGATTATTTCGTCTTTCTGGATCTCGTCGCCCGGTTTTTTTAACATAACTTCTTCTATTTCATTGGGTAGAATACCCAATAACCCAGCAACATTTACCGTCTGAACATTGCCCGGGAGGGAAGTTTTGGCTACAATCTGTTCGGCGTGAACCCTTTCACCTTCATTGACCAGCACTTCGCCGGGCAAAGGCAGACGTCTCTGTTTCTCAACCACCGTATAGGCAAGTACCTTCAGTCCAGGAGTATAAGCATGTGCCAATGGGGCCTCCTTTGAATCTCAATTATAACCATTTTCTGAAAAAAATCAAGGATTTCTTATCATTTTTCGAACGGTGTTGAGATTTGTTAAATCATCTTTAACTGTGGAGCGCGGGGTCTCCATGATAAAAGGTAGATGATTCAAGGCGGGATGGTTGACGATGAACTTTATGCCTGAACCAATCTTACCTTTCCCGATATGCCAGTGGCGGTCTTTTCTTGAACCTAATTCGCAAAGCGAATCGTTTAAATGGACGAGATGGACCCTTTGGATACCGATGAGGTTATCCAAAACTTTGATGGTTTCTTCAACACCCTGCTCGGTACGTAATTCATATCCAGCGGCAAAGGCATGGCAGGTATCAAAGACAATACCAGTTCGGTATGGATCTAATTCATCCAAGAGCGCGCGGAGGTGTTCGAATTTATAACCAAATTCATTTCCACTGCCTGCAGTATTTTCGATTAGGACGATAATTTTGTTTTTTACTTCACTCAGCGCAACAGTCAATGCCTGGGCCATCTTTTTGATACCCGTTTTGACATCGGGATGTTTCCCACTGTGGGTTATCAGATAATCAGCATTGAGGGTTTCCGCCCTTTTTAGTTCTTCAATCAAGGAGGCAAGCGAATATTGGAATAATGAACTCCGCTCAGACCCGAGATTGATCAGATAAGGGGTATGAATAAAGACTGGAGAGATTTGACCATTTTTTATTTGTTCTTTGAATATTGAAGAGTCTTCAACGGGTATTGTTTTATATTTCCAACTCCGAGGATTACGGGAAAAGAGCTGAATTGTTTCACATTCAACTGCTTTCGCCCGTTGATAGACATTTTTAAAACCTCCAGCAATGGAGATATGGAAACCTAATTTCATCAGCTGGTTATTTTTTGCATTGGGTGCAGAAAGGTTTGTCTTTTTTCAGAACCATACCCCTGCCGCATTCCGGGCACTTTTGTTCAATTGGTGGGTAAAAGGAATTGTAACCGCAATTCTTGCACTTATAGATTTTGCCCTTTTTGTTGGAATAAATGAGAATCGTTCCATTACAAACTGGGCAGGGGACATTGTGGGTCAAGTTTTCGGTATATTTACAGTCCGGGTAACCACCACACGCAAGAAATTCGCCGAATTTACCTTTTTTCAGGATAAGGGATTTCCCACACTTGGGGCATTTTTTATCCGTGGTCTGGACTTCAAGATTTTCCGAATATTTGCATTCGGGGAAACCGGAACACGCGAGGAATTTACCGTATTTGCCCCAGCGGACGACCATCGGGCGTCCGCACTGGGGACAGTTTTTATCCTTCGTCTGCTGGAGGTTCTTTTTTATATTCTCTGCCTCGGCGTTGGCCTGGTTGATTATTGCCACGAAAGGTTCATAGAACTCCCTTACCACATCCTGCCATTTCTTTTTCCCTGTTTCCACCAGATCCAGTTCTTCTTCCATTCGGGCGGTAAAGGGTATTTCAAATATGGTATTGAATCTGGGAATAATGATGTTATACACTTCTTTACCCAGTTCCGTGGGGATGAGTTTACCGTTTTCTTTAACGACGTATTTCCGGTCAAATAGGGTTTGGATGATGTGAGCGTAAGTAGATGGGCGACCGATCCCATTCTCTTCCAATTTTTTAATCAATGTGGCTTCTGTAAAACGGGGTAATGGGGTGGTTTGTTTCTCTTCGATTTTTATTTCTTCTAAAACCACAGTTTCACCTACCTTGAGTTTAGGGAGGTAGCCTTTCTGAGTTGTTTCTCCGGTGAGCAATTGATAACCGAGGAAGATAGGTTTCGTCTCTTCGGCTTTGAATTCCAACCCCTGGTATTCAAGGTAGGCTTCCTTTAGTTCGTAACGCGCATTCGCCATTTGTGAAGCAACAAAACGTTCAAAGATCATCTTGTATATCCGGTACTGATCTGGAGTGAGATGTTCGATTATTTCGTCGGGTTCGATGTTTATCCGGGTTGGTCTTATCGCTTCGTGACCTGATTGGGCAGTCTTGCGGTCCTTAAATTTTCGGGGTTCACGGGGGAGATATTCACTTCCAAATTTTCCATCAATGTATTCACGAACCGCTTCAATCGCCTGTTCGTTCACCCGGGTAGAATCTGTTCGCATATAAGTGATCAAACCGATTGTCCCCTGAGGGAGTTGCACACCTTCATAAAGACTTTGGGCGATTTGCATCGCCTTTTTAGGAGTGATGTTGTATTGACGGGAGGCTTCCTGCTGGAGGGTGGAAGTAATAAAAGGAGGCGGTGGCACTTTCTCTGGGGTGGTGATTTTATAGGCAGTGACATTAAATTTAGTCCCTGGTTGGAGAAGGTTTTTCAGCTTATTGAGTTCTTCTTCAGAAAGAATCTTTCTCTGGGTGCCTTCGATCTTGAAGAGCACAGCTTCAAATTTTTCGTTTTTTGAAGTGGTGAAGGTACCAATGATATTCCAATAAGGCGTCGGTTGGAAGGATTCGATCTCTTTTTCCCGTTCACATATTAACCTCAGGGCAACACTTTGCACTCTGCCAGCAGAAAGCCCTGATTTTATTACCTTCCAGAGGAAAGGACTGGTGAAATAACCTACGAGCCGGTCAAGAACCCGGCGCGCCTTGTGGGCATCGACAAGATTCTGATTGATGGAAACCGGATTTTGAAGGGCTTTCTTCACATATTCTGGAGTGATTTCGTGGAACAATGCCCTTTTGATAATCGGAGCACTGGAATTTAATTCTTCGGCGATATGCTGGGCGATTGCTTCTCCTTCGCGATCCGGATCAGAAGCGATATATATTTTGCTAGAATTTTTACATACCTTTTTTATTTCATTTATAACCTTGGCTTTTCCTTTTATTTTTATATAGCGCGGTTCAAAATTGTTTTCAAGTGATATGCCCAGGTCGGATTTGGGCAAATCTTTTATATGCCCTTTTGATGATACAACTGTGTAATCTTTACCCAAAAAGGACTTTATCGTCCTACCCTTGGTTGGGGACTCAACGATGATGACCTTTTTTCCTTTGTTCACGCTTCATTATAACTAATTCTCTTCCTGTGTCAAGGGTTTAAAAATGGTTATTTACAGAGGAAAGAAACATGGTGCTTAAGCAATAGGGGATTACAGATTTGTTATAATGTTTCACGAGAGTTAAAATTTGAGCACTTTTTCAGAAGAGAGTCGAGTTAGAGCCCTTGACGCATAGTCGGGGTATGGCTATAATTTTTCGTGCTGAGAAAATTTTTTAATTTCCGATCCTTAAGGACGAGGTTGATTTTCAGTTATCTTCTTGCGGTGGGGATGGTGGGTGTCTTATGCACTTTGAGCGGGATAATGATGATTAATCAAGGCATTATCAATCAAGCCCAAAACCGGGTGAGCGCCGACCTCAACTCCGCCCGCGAAATATATGACCAGTTTGCAAACCAGATTTTAAATGTTTGTAAATTTACGAGCACCAGATTTTTTCTACGAAGAGCCTTAATGGCGAAAAAAACGACCGAGATGATTGAGGAACTGCAACGGGTTCTTAAATCCGAAAGGGTAGATTTTCTTTCGGTTTGTGATGCTAATGGCATAGTTTTTGCCCGGGCTGGAAATACAAGTCTTTGGGGGGATACATTTTTTAATTCCTTAATTGAAGAAGTGATGCGGAAGAAAATACCTCTCTGTGCTACTGAAATATTATCAGGTGAGCAACTTCAGAAGGAAAATCCTGAACTTAAAAAAAGGGCTGAGATTACGATTTTACCAACCCCGCGTGCAAAGTTCCAACGGACTGGTATTGAGACATCGGGTTTGGTCATTTTAGGTGCCGCACCGATTCTTGACGATAATGAAAACCTGGTTGGTATTGTTTATGCGGGCAAATTAATCAACAACAATTTTGATATCGTCGACCGGATTAAAAACACAGTTTTCCTCAACGAACAATATAAGGGGCGTGATATCGGGACTTCCACGATTTTTATGCGTGACCTCAGAGTCTCTACAAATGTCTTGAATACCGATGGTTCAAGGGCAATAGGGACTCTTATCTCGCGCGAGGTGTATGAGGCAGTGCTGGAGAAAGGACAGGTGTGGATGGCAAGGGCATTTGTGGTTAAGGATTGGTACATCACTGCCTACCAGCCGATAAAAAATTTTGCTGGAGAGATCATCGGAGTTTTGTATGTGGGAATTCTTGAGAAAAAGTATACCGATATGCGCAATCAATTTGTGTTATTTTTTGTCGGTTTAACTGGCTTTTTTATGTTGATTGCAACGGGTTTTTCATATTTTTTATCAGGGAAGATTATCCGGTCGATTGCCGAGATTACACAGGCCGCACGCGAAATAGGTAAAGGTAATTTTCCAGAAAAGATTAATATTACCACCCAGGATGAGATTGCTGATTTGGCAAAAGCATTTCAGTATATGATTGATTCTATTAAAAAGAGGGATGAGGAGCTAAAAAAGTATGCCCAGCAAACGATTGCTGAAGCCGAACGGCTTGCCATCATCGGACAGCTTGCCGCCGGTGTGGCCCACGAAATAAACAATCCTTTAACAGGTATCCTCCTTTATTGCGATCTGATGTTAAAGGGTTTGCCTGAAGACCATCCACATCGGAAGAATTTAGTGCGGATTAATAACGAAGCTCATAGATGCAAGACCATTGTTAAGGGTTTACTCGATTTTGCCCGGCAGAAAAAACCCGAAACAAAGAAGGTTCCCATAAACGAATTGATTGAAACTACTTTGAATCTTTTGAAAACCCAGGCAATATTCTTGAATATTAATATAAAATTAGAGTTGGACAGAAATCTTCCGGATATTGATCTTGACCCTGGGCAGATCCAGCAAGTCTTGATAAATATAATAATGAACGCGGTAGAGGCAATGGAAGGTAAGGGAGATTTATCGATCAGGACCGGGCTTTCTCCTGACGAGAAGATGGTATATGTCGCCATTTCTGATACCGGTCCAGGAATAAAACCGGAACATCTTAAAAAGATATTTGAACCATTCTTCACCACAAAAGAGCTAACCCATGGTGTTGGATTGGGACTTTCCATCAGTAAACGGATAGTTGAGGACCATAATGGAAGAATTGAGGTCTTTAGTGAACCGGGTAAAGGAGCAACTTTTGTTGTTAAACTACCCTTTTAGAATTTCCGCATTAGGTAAAGTGTAAAAAAATTAAACAAATAACCATTGGAAAATAATGTGAAAGGCAAATGTTGCATAAATAAACACATTTTACCCCCTCTTATTTTGTAAAAGAGAAAAATTTCATGATTTTTCGAGAGATTTTGAAATGTCAGCAGGCACGATTTTTGCTTATTGAATGGAGTGATGAAGTGTCCTTTTCTTGAAGAGATCGTTGTCAATTACTGTTCGATAGCCACGACCAGAAAAATGATTCCTAAGGGCAAAAACACAGAATTGTCAAAGTGTGAATCAACATATTTTGATTGTCCGATTTATCAAGGTTATCTGGCTAAAAAGAAAAAAGTGGTAAAGAAGACCATTCAGAAAGTAGACCAGAATGGCAATGAGCAGAGATAAACCAAAAATCTTGGTCATTGATGATGAACAGACGATTCGTGATGCGTGCTGTCAAATATTTGGCGAAAAAGGATATGAGGTTGAATGCGCAGCGAATGGAAGTGAAGGGCTTAAAAGATTTTTAGAATTCAAGCCGGATATTATTTTTATTGATTTAAAGATGCCGGGAATAAGTGGGATGGAAGTTTTAAAGAAGGTCATAGAGGAGAGGACCGGGGCGATACCGATTGTGATTACCGGATATGCTTCCATCGAGACCGCGGTGGAATCAATGAAGAGTGGTGCCTTTGATTTTTTGCCTAAACCTTTTACTGTTGAAGAACTTCTGGTGATTACGGAGCGCGCATGGGAACGAAAAAAGATTCAGGACGAGAAAGAAAGATTGGAGCGAGAAAAAGATATGATGCGCCAGAATTTCATCTCGCTGGTTTCTCATGAGTTGCGTACCCCGTTGGTGGCGGTGATACAGTATCTTGAGGTGCTTGCCGGAGGAATGGTGGGTGGTATCCCAGAAAGCCAGATGAAGATCATTGAAAGAATGAAGATAAGGTTGCATGAAATGTTGAATCTCATCAATCGCTGGTTGAAATTGGCACGGATAGAAGAGTTGAATCTGAAAGATAGTTTTGAAGAATTTTCGTTGCGCAAGATTATTGAAGAGGCGATAGAAATAATAAACCCACTTGCGCAGGAACGAAAGGTGAAGATTGAAAAAGAGATTGCTCCAGGAGAAATGATTATTTTTGGTGATCCGGAGCTGTTAAAAGAAGTATTTGTTAATCTACTCACCAATGCCGTGAAATATAATCGTGAAAATGGATCAATTTTTGTAAATTGCTGGATAAGCGATAAATTATCAGTTACAGAGATCACCGATACGGGCATTGGTATTTCCGAAGAGGATATGAAAAGACTCGGTGAAGAATTCTATCGGGTTAAGAGGGAAGGTGTTGCTACTGGTTCGGGTTTAGGGTTAGCAATTGTGAAAAAAATTCTTGATCTTCATAATGGACGACTGGTAATAAAAAGCAAATTAAACGAGGGGAGCACTTTTTCAGTTTATTTACCTTTAACCACCAGTCATGGTGGACCGGAAAAAAGGAGTGAGTCATGAGAAAAATAAGGATTTTATTTATCGATGACGATAAGGACTTTATTGAAGCTAACCAGGTGATTCTCAATAACGCAGGTTACGAAGTGATTACCGCGTTTGATGGGCACACCGGCTTAAAAAAGGCAATGAATGAAAAGCCTGATTTAATCATTCTGGATGTAATTTTGCCCGATATCAATGGTTTTTCCGTGTGTCGGGAGATAAAGGAGAATCCAGATTTACAGAATATTCCGGTAATCCTTTTTACCGCAATCGGTGCTGAGTCAGCAACCTATCCTAAAAACATTGGTATTCAACACAAGGCTGATGCCTATATTGAAAAACCTGCAAGTCCAGAATTGCTTTTGGAGAAGGTGAGATTTCTCCTTACTGCTTCCCAGCCAAAACCGAAAGCAGAGACTGGGCGTCCCAAGATTCTCCTTGTTGATGATGATCCGGATTTCCTTGACGCCACCAAACAGATATTAGAGGCAAACCGCTTTGAGGTTATTACTGCACGTGATGGTGAAGAGGGCATTCAAAAGGCAAAGAGCGAGAATCCCGATTTGATATTTCTGGATGTCATTATGCCGGGCAAGGATGGCTACACGGTTTGCTATGAATTGCGAAAAAATCCTCAGACCCGTCCCATTCCGATAATAATGCTTACCGCAATCGGACAGCAATTATCAAAACCAGAATACGCGGTGGACATTGCCATTGACCACCTTGCAGATGATTTCATTGATAAACCGGTGGATACGCAAACACTTTTGAAAAAAATCGAAAAACATTTACTGTTTCGGTAGCTGATAAAAAATTTGAAGGGGGATTATGAGCGATATTGACCCAAAATTTAAATACCAGGTTGCTCAAGAGTCTGGTGGCGAGAAGATCAAATTATGTTTTGCCTGCGGTATCTGCACGGCGAGTTGTCCGGTGCGCGAGATTGATGATAGATATAATCCAAGAAAAATTATCAGAATGATTCTTTTAGGCATGAAAAAAAGGGTCCTCGGGAATGATTTTATATGGCTTTGTTCCGGTTGTTACGCCTGCACGGAAAGATGTCCCCAGGGTGTGCGATTCACCGAAGTGATGAATGCCGTTAAAAATATTGCCGTAAAAGAAGGTTATGTGCCCAAAGCATTTATCCAGCAACTAGAACTGCTGAAAAAACTGGGGAGACTCTATGAAATTGATGAATTCGACAATAATAAGCGTGCCGCGCTGGGACTACCCAGGGTTTCAAAAACAAAAGGCTTTACTGAAAAGATCATGAAGTTCACGGGAGTTGATCAACTCCTTGCACCACAGAGTATTGATAAATAGTTTATGAAGTGAGGTTTTATGAAATATGCATTTTTTCCGGGTTGTACGGTCTTGGGTCGGGGTAGAAATTACGAGATTTCGGCAAGGGTTGTGGCATCGACATTAGGTATTGAACTTATTGACATTGATGATTTTGAGTGCTGTGGATTTCCACTTAAATCCGTCCATTATGATACCTATTTCTTGATGGCGGCACGCAACATCCTTACGGCTGAAGAACAGGGTTTACATATCTGCACCCTTTGCAGCGCCTGCACTGGTTCGCTGACCGAGGTGAATAAACACTTGAATGAAAATTTTGATCAGCGGGCGAAGGTTTTGGCACAACTGAAAAAAAGCGGTATAGAATTAAAGATTGGCAAACCAGTTAAAGTAAAACATTTCGTCAAAATTCTTTATGAGGAGATGGGGGCAGAAAGAATAGGTAAGACAATAAAACGAAGATTAACAAATCTCGCGCTGGCGCCTCATTATGGCTGTCACTATTTGAAACCTTCGGATATTTACGAGAATGCTGAAGACCCGGAAAACCCAAAGTCGCTGGATGAGTTGATTGCAATCACCGGCGCGAAGGTGATAAACTATCCAGAAAAATTAAGGTGCTGTGGTGCCGGGATTCTGGCGGTAAATGAAGATGCAGCATATGCATTAACCCGTCCGAAGTTGAAAGAGCTTGCGAGGGATTCTGCGGATGCCATGGTTTTGATGTGTCCATTCTGTAGCGTCATGTATGATGATAATCAGAGAAAGATTGAACAGAAATTTCAGGAACAATATAATCTTCCCGTGCTTTATTATCCACAGGTTTTGGGTTTGGCAATGGGTTTGGAACCAAGGACGCTCGGTTTACAGATGAACAGAGTATCCACCAAAAGAATTCTTGAAAAGATAATGTAAGAATTCACCAGAGCAATGAAGAAGGTCGGCGCAGTGCTCATAATCGGCGGCGGTATTGGAGGTGTGCAGGCGGCATTGGACCTCGCCGATTCAGGATTTAAAGTTTATTTACTTGAAGAAACACCGAGTATCGGCGGGGTGATGGCACAACTTGATAAAACCTTTCCGACCAATGATTGTTCAATGTGTATATTGGCGCCGAAACTGGTGAGTGCAGGAAGACATCCGAATATTGAATTGATAACCTATGCAGAACTTAAATATGTTAGCGGTGAACCTGGCAATTTTGCGGTCCGTATTTTAAAAAGGTCAACGTTTGTTGATTGGGATAAGTGTAATGGCTGTGGTGTATGCTGGGGAAAATGTCCGATAAAAGTGGATTCGGATTTTGAATGTGGCTTGGGAAAGAGAAAGGCGATATATGTTCCATTTCCACAGGCAGTCCCCAACAAGGCCGTGATTGATAAAGAGCACTGCACATATTTTGTAAAAGGTGGTAAATGTCGCGTGTGCCAGATCCTCTGTCCGGCAAAGGCAGTTGATTTTAATATGGGAGATAAGCAAATTGATATCAATGTCGGGAGTATTATCGTTGCTACTGGTTCAAAAACCTTTGACCCCCGTTTGAAGTCTACCTATGGTTATGGCAAATATGCCAATGTAATAAAATCTATTGAATTAGAAAGGATTTTGAATGCCTCGGGTCCTTTCCAGGGGCACCTTGTGAGACCTTCTGATAAAAAAGAGCCGCAAAAGGTTGCATTCATTCAATGTGTCGGCTCCCGTGATACAAAATCGGGAAATGCTTATTGTTCGTCAGTCTGTTGTGTCTATGCGATTAAAGAAGCAATCTTGATGAAGGAACATAACCGCGCCCTTGACTGCACAATATTTTATATGGATATGAGGACATTTGGCAAGGGTTTTGAATCATACTATAAACGGGCAAAAGAGAAATACGGCATAAAATTTAAAAGGGCAATGATTGGTGAAGTCACAGAGCTGAACGAGACCAGAAATTTATTACTCAAATATGAAGATGAGGATGGCAAACTTAATAAAGAAGAGTTTGATATGGTGGTTCTGTCTGTCGGTTTGAGACCCGATGAAAATATAAAAAGACTTGCGGAAGTTTTGAATTTGGAATTGTCAAATTTTAATTTTATTAAATCCATGCCATTTTCTCCAATTGAGACACTTCGGCCCGGTATATTTGTATGTGGAACCGCATCATCGCCTAAAGATATTCCGGAAACCGTCACGGAGGCGAGTGCCGCCGCAGAGAAGGCAATAGAATTGATAAAAGAAGAAAGACATAAACTCACCCGAAAGATTGAATATCCTGCAGAGATTGCTGTTGCAGGTGAACAACCGCGTATCGGTGTTTTTGTCTGCCATTGTGGCATAAATATTGCCGGGACAGTAAAAGTAATGGAAGTTGTTGAATATGCAAAAACTTTGCCCAATGTAGTATACGCTGAGAACAATCTGTATTCATGCTCTGATGATTCCCAGCAACACATTAAAGAGATGATTGAAAAATATAAACTCAATAGGGTTGTGGTTGCTGCCTGTACACCCAGAACACATGAGCCGTTATTCCAGGAGACGATAAGAGAGAAGGGATTAAATAAGTTCTTATTAGAGTTTACAAATATCCGTGACCAGTGCTCTTGGGTTCATTCTCAGGAACCAGAACTGGCAACCGAAAAGGCAAAAGATCTGGTCAGGATGGCATGTGCACGGGCAAATCATTTAGAACCTCTACCCACGATTATGATTCCAATCAACCAGAGTGGCCTCGTAATCGGTGGCGGTATCAGTGGGATGAATGCGGCATTGAGTCTTGCCAATCAGGGATACAAAGTTTATCTTGTAGAAGAATCACCAGAATTGGGTGGAAATGCAAAACATATCAATCAGACCGTTGACGGCCGGAATGTAAAAGAATATCTAAGTTCGTTGATAAAAAGTGTGGAAACAAATCCCAATATTAAAATTTATAAGAATAGCAAAATAGAATCGGTGAATGGATATATTGGTAATTTCCGCACAAGGATAAAAAAATTGGAAAAGGAAAGCCAGAGGCAGGAATTGATTGAGTTTGAACACGGTGTAATAATCGTTGCGACTGGTGCGCAGGAATACAAACCGACCGAATATCAATATGGCAAAGATTCAAGGATAATCACCCAGCGGGAACTGGAAGAAAAGATATTTAACCAAACATTTCAACCATTCAACTATAAGACAATAGCAATGATTCAGTGTGTTGGTTCGCGAGATAAAGATAGGAAATATTGTAGTCGTATCTGTTGCACCCAGGCGATAAAGAATGCCCTATTTATCAAACAGAAAAATTCTGAAACCGAGGTGGTGATATTCTATAAAGATATACGAACTTACGGAATTAATGAATTATACTATCAAAAGGCAAGGGATGCCGGTGTATTATTTATCAGATATGATGATGAAAATAAACCAGAGATTTCCCTGCGTGATGGTTCACTTTTTGTTAAGGCAAAAGAACTGATACTCAATGAGGAAATTGAGTTGCCTATGGATTTAGTTGTTCTTTCTGCAGGTATCATTCCCAATGAATCAAATAAAGAGATTGCCCAATTATTAAAGGTACCCTTAAATGAAGATGGGTTTTTCCTTGAGGCACATATGAAACTTCGTCCGGTTGACTTTGCTACAGATGGAATATTTATCTGCGGAATGGCTCACGGACCAAAAACGATAGATGAGTCAATTGCCCAGGCACAGGCAGCAGTCGCCCGAGCTGGAGTTGTTCTTTCCCGAGATACGATCGAAGTTCTGCCTGCGGTTGCTGAAGTTGATAAGGAGAAATGCATTGGTTGCGGAATATGTGAAAAATTATGTGCGTATCAGGCGCATGAATTAAAAAGGACTGAGAAGGGCTATCGTTCAGAAGTCATTTCGGCTTATTGTAAAGGTTGTGGTAGTTGCGCAGCATCCTGTCCGCAACAGGCAATAACGATGAAACATTTTACCAATGAACAGATAATGGCAATGGTGGAGGTATTGTGATCATGTATTGTAACCTAATAGGCAGAGAGGGGTTCAAAGTCTGGGTGGGGAAGCGGAGTGGATTTTTATATTTATTGGTCAGGGTAATTTTGCAGGTAGGAGAAAAAAATGACTGATTTTCAGCCCCGGATTCTTGGCTTTCTATGCAACTGGTGTTCTTATGCAGGTGCTGATCTGGCAGGTGTATCAAGGATTCAGTACCGGCCAAATATCCGTGTAATAAGGGTAATGTGTTCAGGAAGGGTTGATCCGATTTTTATCATCAATGCCTTCTTGCGCAAAATAGATGGTGTAATGGTTTTAGGTTGTCATTTTGGCGATTGCCATTATCTCAATGGAAATTATAATGCAGAAAAAAGAATTATTGCAACACAGAAACTACTTTCATATACAAAAATTGAGAAAGAAAGGTTATATCTTGATTGGGTTTCTGCCGCCGAAGGTGAGCGGTTTGCCAGTCTGGTTAATACATTTGTGGATAGAATAAGAAATTTGGGTCCAATAAAAATAAATGAAGATACAGAAGATATGTTAGTATCGGTCCGAGATGTCCTCCAGGGTGAAAGATTTAGACATCTCACCGGTGTGGAATATCAAATAACCGAGATAGGGAATGTCTATGGTGAAAGAATACCTGTTGAAGATTTTGATAAAAAACTTGAAGAGATCTTATACGAAGAATATACAAAGGCGCGGATATTAAGGCTATTGAAAGTTGATCAATTGGCTACCCCACAGATTGCCTGTAAATTAAATATTGCTCCAGATATTGTATTTAAATGTGTCTGTTCCCTTCAAGAAAAGGGTGATGTATCAATGATGGAGATAAAGGATGGATATCCGATATATCGGGCTAATAAATGCTAATTTAGCAATCCAAGATTTTATAGTCATTGGATTAGGATTGAGAAGCCGGTTTAGTTTGGTTGAATTGTTTGAAGGAACCAAGAACCCAACTCTAACCTTTAAACCATTTCTTAAAATTTCAGGATTTTGATTATGAATAAGAAAATTGGCGCAGTAATGGTTGTCGGTGGTGGCATCGGGGGCATCCAGGCAGCACTGGACCTGGCAAATTCGGGTTTTAAGGTTTATTTGATAGATTCTGCACCAGCGATCGGTGGGATAATGGCGATGCTTGATAAGACATTTCCTACAAATGATTGTTCAATGTGTATTATGGCACCAAAACTTGTAGAGTGTGCACGCCATTTAAACATAAAGATTATCCCCGATGCAAAGATTGAAGGATTGAGTGGTGATGCGGGAAATTTTGTGGTAAAGGTAAGAAAGAGAGCACGATATGTAGATGCTACAAAATGCACTGGTTGCGGGGAATGTAAGAAGCATTGTCCAATTGAAATCGCCGATCGATTTAATCAGGGTTTAACAAACAGAAAGAGTGTTTATATTGAATATCCACAGGCAGTTCCTGCAGTTTATGTAATTGATAAAAACAACTGCATTGGTTGTGGTGTTTGTGAGAAGTTGTGTCTTGCCGGGGCAATAAAATATAAAGACAAAGACCTTGTCGAAGACATAAATGTTGGTGCGATAATCTTATCCCCTGGGGTTGATATATTTAACCCGAACGTTTATACAAAATTTGGTTACGGAATTTATAAGAATGTTGTTACCAGTCTTGAATTTGAACGTATTTTATCTGCCTCAGGACCTTTTTCCGGACATCTGCTCCGACCCTATGAAGGTAAGGTACCGAAAAAAATTGCCTTTGTCCAGTGTGTCGGTTCAAGAGACCCACAGGTTGGGAATCATTATTGTTCTTCGGTCTGTTGCACCTATGCAATCAAAGAAGCAATAATTGCTAAAGAGCATTCAAAGAATGGTCTTGAGACTACAATATTTTATATGGATATAAGAACATTCGGTAAAGGCTTTGAAGATTATTATAACCGGGCAAAGAATGAATACGGAGTGAGATTTATACGTGCAGGTGTTTCAAGGATTGAGGAAATTCCCAAAACGAAAAATTTGCTTGTCCATTATGAAGATGAAGAAGGTTTTATAAAAGAAGAAGAATTTGATATGGTAGTTCTATCAGTTGGTCTTGTGCCAAAAACAGATATGCGGATACTGTCGCGCTATCTACGGGTGCCTTTGAATGATTATGGATTTTGCAAGACTTCAGAATTTATACCAGTTGATACAATCCGCGATGGCATTTTTGTCTGTGGGGCATTTGCTGGACCAAAAGATATCCCCGAAACCGTTGCCCAGTCATCAGCAGCAGCAGGAAGGGCAATGGCATTACTGTCTGATGTAAGGGGTACGCTTGTGACAAAAAAAGAATATCCGGCTGAATCGGATGTGTTAAATGAGCCACCACGGATTGGTGTATTTATCTGCCATTGTGGTATAAATATCGGTGGTTATGTAAATGTGCCGGAAACTGTTGAATATGTAAAAAAATTACCCGATGTTGTTTATGCAGAAAGTAATCTTTATACCTGTTCTCAGGACACTCAGAAAAGGATAATTGAAAAAATTAGGGAGAATAAATTGAATAGGGTTGTCGTTGCTTCCTGTACACCAAGAACTCATGAGCCACTTTTTAGAGAAACGATACAGGAAGCAGGTTTGAATCCTTATTTATTTGAAATGGCAAATATCCGTGATCAATGCTCCTGGATTCATATGCATGAACCGGAGGCAGCCACTGAAAAGGCGAAAGATTTAGTGCGGATGGCAGTGGCAAAGGCACGCTTGCTTATGCCTTTAAAAAGAGTTGAGATTGATGTAATTCCTAAGGCATTGGTGATTGGCGGTGGTATAGCCGGGATGAGTTCGGCATTATTGCTTGCTGAGCAGGGTTTTGAAGTGTTTCTAGTTGAGAAAGAAGGAGAACTCGGTGGTAATATCAGGCATATACATAAGACCTTTGAGAATAGGGATGTCCAGTATTTTCTGAATCATACAATTGAAAAGATAAAAAATAATAAACTTATAAAGGTTTATACAAACAGCCGAATAGAACAGATTACTGGATTTGTGGGAAATTATAAAACAAAAATTATAAGCGGAGATTTAGAACCAGTTGAGATTGAACATGGTGTTGTGATTGTTGCAACCGGCGCGCAGGAATATAAACCAACCGAATATCAATATGGCAAAGATCCAAGAATAATTACCCAGCGGGAACTGGAAAAATTTCTTTTTGACCATCAGACCTTCAGACTATCAGACAATCTGACGATTGTGATGATTCAGTGCGTTGGTTCCCGTGATAACGATAGAAAATATTGCAGTCGTATATGCTGTTCCCAGGCGATAAAAAATGCATTGAATCTCCTTGAAACAAAGCCTGATGCAAATATTTATATCCTTTATAAAGATATTCGGACCTATGGATTTAAAGAAGAATTATATCGTCAGGCGCGAGAAAAGGGTGTGGTATTCATTAGATATGATGATGAGAAAAAACCCGAATTAATCATTGAGAATGGGAAAATGAAGATAAAAGCATTTGAACCAATTTTGAAAGAAGATCTGGTTATAGATACCGATCTCGTTGTCCTCTCCGCGGGAATTATCGCCCAGCCTAATAATGCAGAACTTGCGAAAATGCTTAAAGTTCCCTTAAACAGCGATGGTTTCTTCCTTGAAGCGCATGTTAAACTAAGACCGGTTGACTTTGCTACTGAAGGGGTATTTATGGCTGGTATGGCGCATAGTCCGATGACGATTGCCGAAGCTATTGTTCAAGCACAAGCTGCGACAGCACGTGCGGCAACGATTCTTTCAAACAAAAAATATTATGCTGAGGCAACTATTTCATCAGTAAATGAAGAACTTTGTGCGGGTTGCGGTATGTGTGGCGCCCTGTGTCCTTATGAGGCGATTGTTTACAAAGAGAAGGATGGTAAGAGAATTTCCAGTGTCAATGAGGCATTATGTAAAGGTTGCGGAACCTGTGTTGCATCCTGTCCTTCGGGCGCGATGATTCAGTATGGATTTACAAAAAAACAGATAATGGCAATGGTGGAGGCGTTGTGATGTCTGATTTCAAACCCAAAATAATCGTCTTCTGCTGCAATTGGTGTTCCTATGCGGGCGCTGACCTTGCTGGTGTTTCACGTCTCCAGATGAATCCTAATTTCAGGATAATAAGAACAATGTGCTCAGGGAGGGTCGAGCCCGATTTTATATTGACTGCGTTCAAAAAGGGCGTAGATGGAGTATTGATCACCGGGTGTCATCCTGGTGATTGTCATTATATTTCTGGTAATTATAAAG
This sequence comes from candidate division WOR-3 bacterium, assembly GCA_039802205.1. Classification (NCBI taxonomy): domain Bacteria; kingdom Pseudomonadati; phylum Caldifarciminota; species Caldifarciminota bacterium. The sequence continues at coordinate 10,579 of JBDRWD010000029.1, read as the reverse complement.
CATTGAGGAGGTATAATGCACTAAAATTACTTTTGAAAGAAATGGGGATTGATGACAGACGTTTAAAACTGGAATGGATTTCAGCAGGGGAGGGTGCAAGATTCCAGGAAGTAATAAATAACTTCATAAAAACAATCACCGAACTCGGGCCGATCAGTTAAGTTTTTTAATATCGAGTAAACTCGGTCACTACATTTGATAATGACAAATTGATAGCTTAATTGCTTATAATAATTTGCACCAGAAACCGAGGCTGAACACCCATTGACAACATAGAAAACTTTGTATAAAATATAATGGTAATAGAATTCTATGAAGAGAATTGCAAAATATACTGTAATATTGCTAATATTACTTATTGTGATTGTTTGTAAAAAAAAGAGCGATATACCAAAACCCGGCGGAGAAGTGAGAATTGCATGGACCGGTGGTTTGATTGGTGTTGACCCACAAAAGGATTGGGGTTGTGCTGGAGCAATGAAGATTATAAGGTTGGTTTATTCACCATTGTATTCTGTTGATAATCCAGAATTGGGCCTCGCTCAAAGTTTTTCTCATTCACCAGATTATACAGAATGGGAATTTGTATTAAAGAAGGATTGTTTTTTTCATACTGACCCATGTTTTGATTATAACCCCCGCCGGGTAAGTGCTTATGATGTGAAATATACATACGAGTTAATGAAAAATCCAAACCCTGCATTAGAATTAGAACCGGTTAATAGAATAAAAGAAATAATCGTCCTTGATTCATTTCGAATAAAATTTATTCTTAAAGAGTCCGATAAAAACTTTGTCAGGCGCCTTGACAATGAGATGGTCTATATTACTCCATCAGAAGCCAGGGAAAGATATAAAGATAACTTTTGTTTCCATCCGGTTGGGTCAGGACCATTCTGTTTTGAATTCTGGAATGAAAAAGTGCTTACTTTGGTAAAGAATAAAAACTTCTGGGCAAAAGATAAGGTTGGACAAAAACTACCGTATTTGGATAAGATTGTTATTAAATTTTTTGGTGATATTAATCAGTGTATAAATGCATTATTAAACAACGAAGTTGATATATCACCTGTGAACGCCGAAGTCGCTGACTTAATTTTTGAAAAATTAGGGGATCAGTTTATGGTCAAGGAAGATTATGAAAATTCAATCCAAATTATCCGATGTCCGTTCCCTTCACTTACCATACTATTGAATAATTGGGAGAATCCGACTTTAAAAGACCCATTGGTTAGAAAGGCGCTAAACTATGGAGTAAATCGCGATGAGATTACAAAAATTTTAGCTCTGCCTTTTGCCTTACCTGCTTATGGCCCGACATTGAAATACTTCTGTGAATTTAAATACGAATATAATCCGCAAATGGCGATTGAGTTACTAAAAAAGGCAGGTTATAAGAATGGACTTAAAGGCCTTTTCTTCCAACACTATCCCAATCCATTTTCCCGACAAATTGCCGAAGTGCTTCAATCGCAGTTGGCAAAAATAGGAATTGAAACAAAATTGTCCTGTGCGACAAGGGTCGCAGCATTGCGGGGACATCCCAGATGGGATTTTGATGTCATCTCAATTTTCTATAGTGATTCAACTCCATATTCCCATCTCCGTCTTTACTACAGCGGTTCAGCACCCTGGGTTGATTTTCGTTCTTCAGTCTTTGATTCGCTGTGGAAATCATACGATGCCCAGCCCGATAGCCTTTTAATATGCAAGATGGACTCCCTGGTCCTTGAGGAACCGCCATTTGTATTTCTCTACTGGAGTTATCCCTGCTTTCTTGCAAAAAAGAACTTAGAATCTCTTGACCCCATATCATACATCTCACCCTATACCTGGTGGAAGGATGAATAGATTTTTCGGTTCGTTTTCGTCGTTCTTATTTTTTGTGCTTATCTTTATCATCTTGCTCCCTTTGATATTAATCCAGTTCTCAATCAACCATATTACCATCAAAAAACTTCAAGAAAATATTGACCAGAGACTGACCTTTTATGGAAGTACTTTTATTGAATCCTTCAAAGATGAATGTAGAAGGTGCGAAGAAGAAATCTATTTTGCAAAAAGATATCTTTTTAAAAATGGAACCTATAAAAAAGAAGAGATTGGCTCATATTTTTTCAGTAGCGAAAGACCATTCTCAAGAATCAGCCTGCTTGATTCCAGAGGGGGGTGTATCTTTTCCCTTTTAGCAAATCCAGACCAGACATATTTTACACCCAAACCTTATGAAGAATTCAGAGATATGCCACCGATAGATTCGAGTTCACTGAGAAATTTTTCTGATACAACGCTGTTCCCTTTGCAATTACTTCCTGACCGTTCCGGATTTGTTCAGCGGATAATCTATAAACTTGCCAGTGAGCAGTTTATTTTAATTGATGTCAGTCTCTATAAATTAGTCACAAATTCGGTGAAAAAGACTAATCTCCCGATGAATTCTTTCCTTATATTATTTGATAAACAAAATGACATTATATACAACAATACTGATTTTATTAAATCTGAAGAGGCATTAAGGATAAAAGAGCGGGAGCATAAAGTTTCTGATTATACTATTCAAAATAGAATCTTCCGCATCCAGAAATTTGATGTTGATGCCATCCTTTGTATCGGGAAAAGTTTAGAAAAGGTTTCTTTAATTATTGGCATTGATTATACTGCAATGATTTCCGGGATAAAGAGCGGTATCACTCGGGGATTTTTATTAACTACTGGTTTTGGTTTGCTCGTCTGTATATTATTCTTATTTACAGGCTTTTATATTAAAAATAATACTACAAAAATTCTGAATAGAACAAAAGAGATAGCCGTAGGTGAATTTGATAAGAAAATCTCAATCCGTTTCCCTAATGAATTTGGTGCAATTGCCGATAATATCAATGAATTGAGCAGAAAACTGAAGATATTAACTCAAGAAAGATTAAAATCGGCAAAACTCTCGGCAATCGGAAGATTTGCTGCCCATATGGTCCACGATTTGCGCAATCCAGTCTATGGTCTTTCGCTTATTACCAGTGAATTGAGGAATCTCATAAAAAAGGATGACCCACGTTATAAATATTTCAACGAGATTGCAATCGGAATTGAAAGGCTGGGCGAAATCATAGAAAGAATTGCCGATCACGGCAGAATATATGAACCGAGATTAGAGAGGGTAGACATTAATAAATTGATTAGAGATGTTGCAGATGAATTTGAAAAGGCAAACCCCTGTAAGATTGATTTACAACTTGGTGAAGTCGGAATTTTAATGATTGACCCTGCTCAGTGGCGACGGGTATTTTTGAATCTCTTTCAAAACTCTTATGAGGCAAAGAAAGACGACTGTCATATCACAATTAAAACTATTTCTATCCCCTCGTCCTTGAAGGGAGAGGGAAAGGGTGAGGGTAAAACCAATCTTAACCCATCCGTGTATATAGAAATCTCAGATAAATCCGGTGGAATACCTGAAGAAATCCTTGATAAAATTTTTGAACCTTTCACCACGACAAAAAAGAAAGGGCTTGGTCTTGGACTATCCTTTGTTAGGGAAATTGTTGAAGTCCATAATGGCGAAATTAAGATTGAAAATAAACCGGGCATCGGAGTCAAATTTATAATTACGCTGCCTCGGAGTATTACAAATGAAGTTAGATAGACAAAACAATAGGTTAATGATATTTTCAATAATCTGGAGGTAGAAGTGTACAGGATTCTAATTGCTGATGACGAAAAGATTGTTGTAGAAGGACTGGCAATGGTCCTCAAAGAATATCAACCCCAGATTGCTACAACAAAAGACGAGGCGATAAAGATATTGAAGGAATATGAGATTGACCTTTTATTATGCGACCTTTACTTTCCCAATCTTGAAGATGGACTGTCGCTCATAAAAGAATCAAGAGAAATGTCACCAGAGACATTTGTGGTAGTTTTAACCGGTTACGGCTCAATAGAGACCGCAGTCCAGGCAATCAAAGCCGGGGCTGATGACTATCTCACAAAAGGGATTCCTCCTGAAGAATTGAAAATAAAGGTTGCCAATTTTATTAAGATTGTGCAGGAAAGAAGACAACTTGAGCAATTTCGTGGCATTTCGCAGTCAATCTTAGAAATAAGACCTGGATTTGATTTGATTGGGGAAAGTCCGCTTATGGTTGAAATCAAAAGAAAGATAGAAAAGGCAGCAAAGGAAGACATCAGTGTTTTAATCACCGGGGAGACCGGTACCGGTAAAGAGGTCTGTGCAAGACTGATACATAATTTAAGCCCGAGGAAACCATTTCCATTTCTGCCCATTGATTGTCCTTCAATCCCCGAGAATCTCTTTGAATCGGAATTGTTTGGTTACGAAAAGGGTGCATTCACTGATGCCAAACAAAGAAAATCTGGCAAGATTGAACTCGCCCATAGAGGGACACTATTTTTAGATGAAATTGCTGACCTGCCCATAAATTTGCAACCGAAACTTTTGAGATTCCTTGAGACCGGAGAATTCTATAGACTTGGTGGAACGAGACCTGTAAAAGTAGATACAAGAATCATTGCCTCAACAAATCAAAATCTTGAAGAAATGGCAGCATCAAAAAAGTTTCGCGAAGACCTTTATTATCGATTAAAAGTCTTTGCCGTTGATATGCCACCTTTGAGGAGGCGAAAAGAAGATATTCCCTTGCTTGTTGAGTATTTTTTTAAAACCTTTGACCCCCTTTCAAAAAAGTCTCATAAAATTTCTGAAAAACTTATGAATGCATTTATGGAATATGACTGGCCTGGTAATGCACGGGAATTAAGGAATATAATTGAATGTTATTTAATGACCGAAAGTGAAGAAGAAATCCTGAAGATGTTTTCCAAATCTTTTTCTCCCCCACCCTTGAAGGGAGAGAAGAAGGGTGGGGGTGAAGTTGACAAATCCCCTGTAGGGCAAGGCTTTAGCCTTGCTTATAAAGAAGCTCGAAAACAGGCACTCTGGCAATTTGAAAAAGAATATTTTACTACAGTTCTTCAAAACGAAAACTGGAACATCACCCGTGCGGCAAAGAAAATCGGCATATCAAGGGAAGAATTACACCGCAAAATAAAAAAATTAGGAATAAAAAAATCTTGATTTTGTTTGATCGGGATGTATAATATTGCAAAAGGAAATTAAATTATGGTAATTACAAAGTTAAAGATAATAAATCCCGAACATCCAAATAAAAAGAAATTATGTGAATTCTTAAACCCAATAAATAGCATCCTCAAACCATTACCAATGGTTCTAATGAAAAATTGGACCATCGGATGACTCACCAAATCGTGACTTTTCCCATCACACCTAAGATTTTGTCCGTCACACACATACATACTCTTTTAATCGGGTTTATTTGGTAAATTGGTTTGAAATTTCATAAGTTTTCTTGACACTCATGGTAAATATTCCCATCAATCTGTCAATCACTATTTGAAGGTGTGATTACATCCATCACATACAGCCACATTTAGTAAAAATTTCTCTTGAAATTTCATTATTTTTATCTTATTCCTTCAGGCACAAAATTTGCTATATTATTTATGGGGTAGAGTAAAGGGGCGGAAGTTAAAGGAGTGAAAATATAATTTTTAAAAACTTCCGCCCGTAATTTTGAGCCTGATTTTGATAGGGAAAAAGTGAGGAGAAATTTTGAAAAGAATAATGTTGGTTGAAGATGACCTAACTACATTGCGCTCGCTTGCCTTACTCTTTGTTAATGATTATGCCGTTGAAGAATACTCCAGTGCCGAAGAGGCATTAAAAAAATTAAAAGAAGACTCATATGATTTAATCATCGCGGACTTATTCTTAAACGAAATTACTGGGCTTGACCTCTATGAAATGGCAAAAGACAAATCACGATTTATAATCATTACCGGTTATCCAGAAAAAGAACTTGCTTTAAGGGCAAAAACAATGCTCGGCGACCGCTTCATTCCAAAGTCCAGCCCGCCTGAAGTCTTGAAATCCAAAATTGCTGAAATCCTCGGAGAATAGATGAAGTTACAAAGTCCTTCCTGTCATGCTGAATTTATTTCAGCATCTCATCCTGACGCACAGAATCTCGCTGTTGCTTTTTGGAATTTATCTATTGTTTGGGATTTGGTAATTGGAATTTCTTTTTTAAATTTTAGCGCCCGACCCTGATTTTCATCAGGCCAGGATTAATTCGGGCGAAAATATCAGCCCATGGCTGATTTGGTCTTTGAAAATTTATAATCACCTTCCAATCCACTCTGATGGGAGAAGAGGGTGAGAGTGAATAAAAGTTGGTGGTTAGCGTGGTAAGCGAATTATTTCTCTGGTCTTTTCTGCCTCGACGGAGATAAGACTTGCGATATACTTAATCAACTCCCTTGTCTCACGCCTGCCTTCCTCAATCATCTTCTCCACACGTTCGTTGCCTTCCTGAATCATCCTCTCCACACGTTCATTACCCTCTTGAATCAACTTCTCCACACGCTCGTTGCCTTCCTAAATTATCTTCTCCAGCCTTATGTTTCCTTCGTGAATCAACTCTTTTGCCCTTGCATCTTCCCTTTCTAGACGGTCAGTCCGTTTGCTTAAATTGATTGCGAAGCCTATTCCAACGCCAGCCAAGACTACACTGAAGACCCCCATCATTATTGCAAATAACTCCATACTAAATTTTAGTCAAAACAGTCATAAAGTCAAGACCAGAGAAAATAATCTTCCCGCAATGCGGGGAAAGGAGGAAAAATGCCAGAAAAAATCTGCACAAATTGCCGATATTATCAGCCTGATTATGGTATGTTTGGGGATAAAAAAGACCAGGGCAAATGCCAGTTATCAGGCGATAAGGTGAGATGGAATGCTTCCTGCACAAAATGGAAAGAAAAATAAATCCCTTACCGTCTCCTCTCCCTTGAAAGGAGATTTCCCCCGGTTCTCCTCTCCCTTGAAGGGAGAGGATTAAGGTGAGGGTGAGGGTGTTTAATCAAAAGGGCCTGGGTGTGCCTGCGAACACCCAGGGCAAAGCCGTGCCCTAAACGGCAAATCCCGCATAAGCGGGGAAAGGAGAAAAAATGGCTACTTGTCCAACCTGTAAAGGTAAAGGTATAGTTAAATGTCCCAAATGTCACGGTGCAGGTAGCACAGGGACATTAATTTCCCAAAAATGCGATAGATGCCACGGCGAGGGCTATTTAAAGTGCCCAAACTGTGGGGGGACAGGCAAGGTATAAATAATTATGAGGAGGCTAAAATGAAACTTATACTGACGAAGAATCAAAGCAAAGGACTACTCGGTGGTGTAAAGTTTGAAGTACGCGCTCAGGTTGAATTATCTGAAGAGGAAAAGAAACTTATTCATAATTATAAACTTGAAAATGATATACTCTTCCAGAAAAAAATGGTAAGCATCTGGGGACATCCTACGGATTATATGCTTGATGTGAAGGTAAAAGATTTCCTCTCTGGACAAACTTACAAATGTAAAGATTTGTCCGAAGTCATTAGCTTTGCGGAAAGTCTTAAAGAAGCAGGCAAGACGCTAAAAGCCTATCTTGAAGTGGCGAAATCCTTCGGCGGACAAGAAGTGATCGAATACTAATTAATGTAAGGAGATGATGAATGGTTGTTGTCATTGCTATCGTAATTATTGCGGTTGTTATTCTATTTCTTGTCCGGAAGAAATAGTTGTAGGTATGAGGGGTAAGTGTAAGATTTCATTGTTTCACTTGCCCCTTGTCTTAGAAAGCGAGTGTAAAAATGTGAATTGAAGCAGAATTAATTCAGGATAAAAAGGAGCGAAAATGCAACGAAATACTGCAGAATATTATTTAATATTAGCGAAGTCATTTATAGAAGAGAATCAATCTACATACGGCGAAATAAGGAAATTGCTTGACAGATATGAAAGAGACAGTCCGGAATATAGTTCTGCCCTCTCAAATGTAAGAAAGTATCTTCAAGATATTGAAAGTGATATGAAACTGACGCTCAAGATACTCACTCAGGCAGAGCAATTAAAGCCTGAAGTTACGGTTGAAAACGAAACCATAAGTTCGCTAAGATCTGAGGCTTATTTCTTGATCGGGCAAACCCATTTTTTGAGAGAGAACTGGGATAGTGCAATTACTGCGTATACAGAATCAATAAAAAATGAACCTGACCAGACAGCACTTTATAATCTGGCTCTTGCTATGGATAAAAAGGGGGCTGGTTTGACTGGCGGAAAAAAAGGGGAGATTATACAAGCCTATCAAAAAGTTATTGAATTTGACCCAAAGACAAAACTCGCATTAGACGCGGCTGATGCTATATTCTGGTGGGACAGAAATAAAGGTATTGAGGCCTATGAAAAAATTGCTGATGCTGAACCATTAAGTGATATGGGACTTGTTGCTGCTAAAAGAGCAGAAAGAGCAAAAAAATGAAATACGGAGAGACTTCCCAAAAAATCTATGAACTGCGGAATCGGTATAGAGATTATCTCGATCCCACAATCTCACGGCTAATGATAACTAAACCCGAAGGCGACCACATTATATATCGTTCTATTCTTCCGCTTATAAAAAAATTCCGCGCCGATGATCCCCTTATGGTTAACGAAGTAGAAAGACTTCTTAAAAAGGACATCAGAAATTGGGTAATTATGTATCAATTACCTGAGACCTTTAAAATTGAGATTTACTGCGGAAGACCAAGCAAATTCAGCGCTAAAAACACAAAATCTAGTTGTTTCATTTCCGCCGCCCTCAATGATTCTCTACCCGCCAATGAGATTGTCCTTATCCCACAATTCAGAGACCATGTTCTTACAAAATCAATGTTAGGAACACTTTTTGTCCACTGTTATTACCTCTTTTCACCATTTCTCGCTCAGTTGATTGCGCAATCTGGAGTCCTCAAAGAAATTGTAAAAATAGCAATTATATCACCTCTGGTTAAATTTGTTGGCATTTTATTATATAGAGATGGCAACCGATAATAAAACACTTAATGGCATCGGGAGCACTGGTAGTTTTGCTATAATCCAGTGCTCCCATAAAATACAATGGAGAAAAACACAATGGACTTAAACGAAGTTCTAATTGAAGCAGCTAAAGATGGGAATATGCTTGTGCTTAAAGCAGCATTGGATAAGGGTGCGGATATTAATGCAAAAGATAAAAACGGCTGGACTGCTTTAATGTGGGCTTCTAAAAATGGACATTCAGAGATTGTAAATTTCCTTAAAGAAAAAGGGGCAAGTATTACTGTGGAAAGCGTCGCCCCTGATATTGAAGATAAGGAGCTTCCAAATCGACCTGATTTAAGTTGGAATATAATATTTACCCGATTTGGACAGGGAGTAATGGCAATGGCATCCGATGGCTCGGGATTGAAAGTGATTTATCCGAACGGTGAAATGCCAAATATCTCAAATGATGGAAATAAGATTGTTTTTGTTTCAGGATTGCGATTTTCAAACCGACCACTTGCGGATGTTGATGCATTATATTATGCCAGCAGAATTGATAAGGGATATAGTATTACGCGTTTACCTTTTGGGGCGGAGCGTTATATAAATTCTCTTCCAGAAATTTATATTATCGACATTCAACAAGGGATATATAAAAAATTGCCAATGAATGAAGATATTGGACCCAGTTTTCCGAAGTTCTCACCGGATGGAAAGAAGATTGCATTCAAGGGAACAAAAGAATGGAAATGTGATATTTGGATAAGTGACGTTGATAACTGGAATATGTACCGCCTCACGCATGAAGAATCGGTTGACTACTTTTGCTGGATTTCTGATGAGGAAATCTTTTTTTCTACCGAGAAGGGCGAAAAGTATATAATCAATACCGATGGAAGCAAATTGGAAAAACTTACATTGTTTGAAAAAGACGATTATGAACCGCTCTGGAGCAGAGATGGTAGAAAGATCGCATTTTGTAATAGCAACGACCTCTATATAATGGACTCTAATGGTGAGAATAGAAGGCGTCTCACTGAAATAAAAGGATGGATAGGTGATTGGTCACCTGATAATCAGTGGATATTGTTTGCCTCTCGTAAGATGAATGGTAATGGTTGCGATATTTTTGTTATTAGAGTTGATGGTAAATATGAGATGCGATTGACCAGTGAATATGTCGGTGATGATGAAATTGGGGGTGACTTTGATCCTTGCTGGTTCTGTTAATCTGATGAATATCTTGGATAATAACAAATCCCGCATTGACAAGAATAATTATTTAAGTAAACTATAATTAAGGAGATGTAAAATGGATGAGAAATCTAAAAAAACCAAACGGTCAGAGGGAAATATTGTTTCATCCGGGGTCACACCTGGTGGTACGACCCTGAAGGATGAAAAGCCCGTAATCAAAGCCGGTGTTGCTGTTGCACCAACCCCTACAACCCAGATAATCTCGGCTGGAATTGTAGGCGCAGTTGGTGGTGAGATTATCCTTAATGATAAGAGTTATAAAGTATTAAAGGTTATTGCCCGTTCTACGGGTGAAGCCGAGGTCTACTTGTTAGAGAGAGAAAAACAGAAGTATATTTTCAAGTATTATTATCCGTCTTTCAAACCGAAGGATGCAATTTTACAACAACTGAAAGGAC
>JBDRWD010000028.1 GCA_039802205.1 candidate division WOR-3 bacterium | reverse complement strand
ACCAAAAATTGTTTAAAAATCAAGGTATCTCCTTTCTGATTCAATTCTGAGCGTGGTTTGAGCCACGCCTGGGGACATTTTACCTTTGAAGTTAAAGGTGACATTTTCGCTTTGAAACGACAGTTGGTCTTTGATGCAATTGACGGGGATGACAATGAGTATCCCTGGTATGGCAGGATTTATGTATCAGTAAATTCAGGTGTGCCCCCGATTCAAGTTTCATCAAGTTTTGGTGCGCCAGATACAGAGTGTTTTTATCCAACGATTGCTACTGGTGGGAATTATTGCGCGGTCTTATATTGTATGTCAAAAAACAATTCCCCTGATAGCTTAAACCGCTGGGATTTCTATTCAGTCTGGTCAATGGATAATGGATTAACCTGGGGACAACCAATAAACTGCACCCAATCCTTAGGAATTTCAGCTGGCTTGCCCCAGATTGCCAAAAGGATAGACACCACCAGGGTGCGTATTTATTATGTCTACTGCGCATTAATGCTCACTAATGCCGACCCATTTTGGGCAATCTGGATAGGCCTTCCCAATGATTGCCCAGCCCGTCTTTATTTGGGTGCAAGTTCATTTATGGGGATCGAAGAGACAAGGAGACAAAGAGACGGGGGGACAAAAAGACTTGAGGTCTATCCCAATCCATTCACGAATCACTGCATGATTCACTATGCATTAAGCACTATGCACTATGCAGAAAATGGAGTAGCCAGTAGTCAGAAGTCAGTAGTCAGTATGAAAATCTATAATTCCGCTGGGCAGTTGGTAAAACAATTTAACCATTTAACCAATTACCAATCACCAATTCTGTGGGTTGGCGATGACGATTCTGGTCATAAGGTTTCAAGTGGAGTCTATTTTATCCACTTAAAAACATCTGATGGGAAGATATTCTTAAGAGAAAAGGTTATTAAACCGAAGTAAAATTTAATCAAATACAATGCTTACAAGCCCGAGATATCGGAATTCTGGATTCCACTGGCATTTTATAAGGATGGCGCCATTGATGTGGTATTAGATAAAATCTCGGGTAATTTTGCTACTGCTGGTCCAATTTATATCTACCAGTATGAATATGAAGAAGGTGAAGGTGGACCAATGGCACAGGAATCATAGTCTTTGAATAAAACGGGAACTGCAATCTGTCTTAATCCCGTCAGAGAAAGACTGGTTATTAACTTAAATAGACGATGGGAAATGTAGGGCAAGGCTTTTTTCAAGAATCGATGGTTCTTTCAGAACCAGAGGTTAGCCTTGCCACAACTATTAATGCACACCCCGAATCGAGTTCGAGACGGGCTCTAAAGGTCTGCCCTACTAATCTCCCTTAATCCCCCTTTATAAAAGGGAAATTAAGGGGGATTGTGTATTCATTAAAAAGGGGGATAAAAGTAGGATTGCGTATTCTTTAATAAAGGGGATTGCATCCCCCGCTTGCGAAGGGAAATTGTAAAAACTTAATAAATCGCAAGCGCGCCTTTTTTTCTGCCGTATCTATCCATAAGTAAGAAAATACCTAAACCAAAACTTATCCAGATAACGAGCATAATTGTTAGGCGTACAAATATCGTTGGTATACTCATTGTGAGATGCTCGCCAATCAAGAAGTGTCTTATGCCCATCACGCCATAGGTTGTGGGCAGAAAAAGGGCAATCTTCTGCAAAAACATGGGCAAGATTGCAAGTGGATAGGCAATCGGTGTAATTATATTTATCAGGGTTGATACCGCATCACTTATTACCCACCATTGTTTTAGACCGATTGTAAGTCCTGCAACCAGAATGCCAAGTCCATAAAGTGCAGAAATCATAAGGAGTAATAAAATCAGCCCGGGAAGCATACCACTGATATTGAAAAATATCTTGAAAATAAATACTACAACCAAAGCCTCAATGAGCATTATCAATCCCTGATGTAATGTTGAATGCAGTGCCATGCCTGCAACATATACCCAACGTGGGACTGGAGCAACAAAAATCGTCTCAAGAGTCCCATACCACTGTTCTTTTCTCAATGACGCACCCATTGCCCAGCATGCAGTATTTAAAAATCCCATAATGAGATAACCAACGAATGTATAAGCAAATATATCACTGATACCAGTAATTGATTTCAAATGTTCAGAGTTACGGCCACCGAGCAGGGCAAATCCATAGAGAAAATATGGAAAAAGATAGACAAAGGGTTCAAAAAATAGCCGGATAAAATCAGGCAGATATTTCAATTCAATCTTCCATTCTTTAATATTCTCCGCATTGATCGCCCGTAGATAATGGAAAAAATTGGCCATAGTTAATCTTTGAAGGTGTGGTTTATAGGTTTAGAAATGAGATAGGGTTTGGTTTGTTGGTTTTGTTTGATTAAACAATCTTCCAAACCGATAGACAAAACCCAATCTTCTTTCCAAACCCAAACCTTTAGACTATGTTTATCTATTCGTCTGGCATTTGACATTTGACATGTGGAATTTTTGGATTGACATTTTGCCATCTCAATACTCCGCCAGAGTTCCTTTCTGCCTTGTATATCTATCCACCCAGTTGAAGATATAAAGACCGAGTGGAATGATTATCAAATCAATTAAGATGAGAATCAAGCTGTTTTTCCAGAAATCAAACTTAATATTTAGCAAAAGCCCGCGTAAGGCAATGAGAGCATAGGTAAGGGGAATGAATATGCTTACCACCCTGGTTATCGGATTTATCTCCACTGGATAACGAATCGGTGAAAATAAAAATAATACATATTCAAACAAATGTAGTAGACCATGTGCCTCTTTGACGAGCAGGGTCAAGCCAGCCGCAGCAAAGCCAATGCCATATAGACCGGCAATCAAAAGAATCAAAAAGAAGACAATTGGAAATATTTTATAAAGTGTCACCTGTAAACCAAAGATTATCACACATATTCCCAGTTGAATGATAACATAAGTTGTAGCAAGAAGGGAATTGAATATTGCCTTGCCCAGTAAAATGTAAACTGGTTTTACTGGCGCTGACAAAATATGTTCAAGTGTGCCATAATATGTCTCATCCCGCATTGCAAATCCCATGCTCCAGACCGAAGAACCCATATAGGTGCTGATTATCGCCCCGATTAAGACATAGGGAATAAATTCGGTTGTACCTGCAACTGCCCCAAAGTTTTCACTGCTCAAACCACCAATCAATGCCTTTCCCTGAAAAATCAAAGGAATTGCCCACAGAAGTGGTGAAAATATCCAGAAGGCAATCTCAATCGGATAGGCGAGTAAGATTTTGTAACTCTTTCTTAATTCAGCAAAGATGACATTCATTCATTAAACCCCCAGTACCAGTCCGCAACGATTTTTGGCGGACCAAATCCCAAACAATTCCTAAATTCCAATTTACTAAACAAACAACCATTCCTGATTATCATACTTTAATCAACATATTAAAAATTAGCATTTTTATTTCAACCTAACAACCCTCTCCTTCATTTCAACAATACCGCCTTTTCTATATGGATAAAATCACCCGCATCTAACCTAATGAAATATACACCCGGTGGAAGTTTCCGACCCAGATCATCATCACCATCCCAAAGAGTTGATGATTGGTAATTAGTTAAATGGTTAAATTGTTTTACCAAGCGACCACTGATATCAAATATCTTTATACTGGTTATCGGCTTCTGGCTACCGCCTAATTTTGAATAATTTGGGATTTGGAATTCAATCACGCAGTGATTCCGGAATGGATTGGGATAGATCTCAAGCGAAAGATTTCCTGAATCAAAAGACATCGTCTCTTTATCCTGCGGTCCACCTGGAACCAATGGTAAAACACTTTGATAAGTGCAAACACGATATAACGGCAAATAAGGATGCCGGCTAAGCCAACGCTCGTTACCCTCAGCATAGGTAATCAACATACGCCCCTCAATCAGACCATCAGGGACATAGACTAAATCAGGATTCAAAGACCATACCGCACTGCTACTTATTATCGTGGGCAATCTTTTCTGCATAGGCTCTTTGCGGAAATCGGGCAAGATTCGGTCTTTCTTTTAAATGCACACTTATCCAGGTCTTATTCCCGGGCGATAAGGTATCAAGCACTGCCTGTAATGACGGTGTGATATACCCTGCATTTAACAATACTGCTCCAAATAGGAGCAAGGATACAATGATTCTCATTTTAGCCTCCTTTGTTACAAAATAATGACCTTTTTTAATATTTTTTTATTTTGCCGCTCTTCAATCAGTATAAAATAAACACCGGAGCCGAGTTTGATGTATTCTTTTCTACCTGATTGAAGAGCCTTATTTACTACCATCCTGCCCAGCACATCATAAACCCTTAGCCCACAATCTTCCTGCGGGATAAATTCTATCCCACCCTTGAAAATTGTAGCACCAAAACTTGACTTTATTGTTTCATTATCCACCACCTCTTTCACCTCACCCTGCGGTGCAGCAAACTTCATCACCACTATATCATCATTCCAGGCACTTACACATATCCTGCCGGCAACATAGACATTACCATTAATATCCACAACCACATCATGAACCACATCCGCCCAGGGCGAAGGCGGGATATGAGGATGGATATATCTCCACAATGTATCACCCGAAGTATTTAACTTCACCACCGCAATCTGCGGTCTGAAAGATATATTACGAAAAAAACCACCGGCATAGATACCACCTAAACCATCAACTACCAGCGAATTAGCAATCCCACCCCGGCCTGATGAACCTGAAGTCTTATAACACCACCTTTCTTGACCGCTTGAATCTACTTTGATTATTGTAAACAAACCAATCGTATCAGTATCCATTGAACTACCACACACATAAACACTACCCGAATCATCTAAAACCATATCATAAACCAAATCTCCGGTATTTGCCATGCCATTGTATCGGTAAACCCATCTTTCCTGTCCCGAAGTATCAATCTTTACCACACAAAAATCCCAGTCAATACCCCAGGACCAACCCGTTATGTAAAGATTGCCCAAAGAATCAAGGGCAAGCGCCTTGGGTTCATCCCGATAACTCGCCGGCCCATCATAACGATAGACCCACTGCTCCCGACCTGCTGAATCAAGTTTAATTATCGTAAAATCAGTAGATGTGCCAAGACCCGTTGAATAGCCCCCAACATAAATATTTTCATTCCCATCAATCACAATACTTGATGCCTCATCATAACTACCCGCCGGACCATCATAAACATAACGCCAGCACAAATTACCTAATGAATCTAATTTTAATACCACCCAATCCGGCGGCGACGGATACTTTATCCCCGCCACATAAATATGATGGGATTGACTAATCATTATTGCATATCCCTCACTGTTATACAATGTATCCTTATAAATCCATCGCTCATTCCCTAAAGTATCAATAGATATCACAACAATCCGCTCATAACCCAAAGAATCCATATACCCACCAACATAAACTTTATCATTATAAACCTTTATACTACGCCCAATTATCGCAGTACCCAAATCATTCCAATAAAACCACTTTTCATTACCCTGATTATCCAACTTAATAATTCCCACACCGCCGTTATTACCTAAACCTACATATCCAGTAGTATAACTATTGCCAAAACTATCTGCCGCAATCGCATAAGGAACTTCTGAAAAATTCGGATTCACATACTGATACACCCACTCCGGAGTCTGGGAGAACAAAAAGGGAGAAGTGAGAAGGAAGAAGTGAAAAGTGATAAGAATAGAAGGCAGAAGACAGAAGTGAGAAGAAAGATTGAAGATGGGAAATAGAAGACTGACAATACAATCTGATTTGTCCATTTTTTCCGGGTCTTTCTAAATTAAGATTTTTCCAATAACTGCCTACCGTATTTGTATCCTTCTTCAAACGCCTTTAAGTTCAAAGGCAGTGCCTTATCCGGAACCGAGCCCGGAATTGCATCCTTCATTGCCTGATAACTGACCACATTGGTAACTGCGGTAAAGAATCCAAGCATCACGATATTGGCAACGATTCTATTGCCGAGTTGTTCCGCGATTCTCGTTGCCGGGACTGAAAAAATTTTAATCTGTCCTCGTGGTGGTTTAGGTTTTACGAGGTCTTCATCAACAATTAGAATTCCATTCTCATCTAACTCCGGCTCAAATTTTTCATACGCCTCTCGGGACATTGCAACAAGTATCTGGGGTTTTGTAAGATATGGATAGAGGATTCGGTCTTCAGAGACAATAAGTTGGGCACTGCAGGCACTCCCCCTTGCCTCAGGGCCAAAGGATTGAGTCATTGTCGCATGCTTGTTATCAAATATTGATGCCGCCTTACCAACAATATACCCACTCTTTATCACCCCCTGACCACCATAACCCGAAAAACGAATTTCAAGTGTTGTTCCCATCAACACCTCCTTTCACCCTCGCCTTAAGTCCTCTACCTTTAAGGGAGAGAACCGGGTGAGTCTCATCTTTCGCCGCCTTCAACTACTGCTTCTGGCACACATTCATCGGTCATTCCGTATAGTTGGTATTTATCGCCCAGCACCGTCTTGAATCTCTGGTTCATCGCATCGAGGAATGTGGGCCTTTCCCGATCAACGAATTTACCAACGATTATCGGTCCCTGGAATTTTATTTCAAGTTCTCTCGGATCTGCATTATGTTTTATTACACTATTGTCATGATAATACTTCAAAATATCAAGTCCGGTCCCGAGGCGATTGAGGCGGGCATACAATGTAGCACAGGGTGCAATGACTTCTATAAAAGAAAATCCCTTTTTATTGAATGCCTCAAGGATTGCATTGGAAAGTCTTCTTATATCAAGCGCGGTATAGCGGGCAACATAGACTGCGCCACAGGTATCCATCAAGTGTGGAAGATTGAAAGGAGTCTCAAAGTTTCCATAGGGCGCGGTTGAACAAATAGCAGTTTCCGGTGTCGTTGCTGCAACCTGACCCCCGGTCATTCCATAGATAAAGTTATTCACACAAATCACCACAATATCTATATTCCTCCTTGCCGCATGGATTAAATGATTACCACCGATTGCCACCAGATCACCATCACCCGAGAATACTACAACCTTCAATTCAGGATTGGCGAGTTTCAAACCCGTCGCAAAAGGAATTGGCCTTCCATGTGTTGTATGGAAAGAATCAAGTTTTACATAACCAGCAACCCTGCCCGTACAACCAATACCAGAGACGACCGCCACTTTATCTAAATTGAGATTTGATTTTTCTAGGGCAATCAAAAATGCACTGAGTGTCGGTCCTATACCACAACTTGGACACCAGATATGGGGCATCCGGTCCATCCTGAGCAAGCCCTCTCTGGGATGGCCAGCAGTTGTCTGAGTAGTGGAAGGAATATTGGCCTCAATCTCACTCATTTCAATCCCTCCTTTATTGCATCCAATATATCATCCGGATTGTGGACCCAACCGCCACCGTGGGGGACGAGTAATGTCTTGCATCTTCCTTTTGCACAACGCTCTACTTCAAGGGCAATCTGTCCGTAGTTTATTTCCACAGTGATAAGTGCCTTAACCTTTCCTGCAAGTTCGTAGATTCTCTTTTCTGGGAATGGCCAGACTACAATCAATCTCAAAAATCCAACTTTAATCCCCTGTTTCCGGGCATCGGAAATCGCCTTGTAGGCAACACGACTTGAAATTCCATAAGAGACAATTACCACATCCGCACCGTCAGTTTCTTCTTCTTCATAACGAATAATCTTATCTGCATTCTTGCGAATCTTCTCTACAAGCCGGCGCACCAGTTTTTCCTGTGCCTGCCAGTTCATAACTGGATAGCCACGCTCATCATGGGTTAAACCGGTGACATGGAATCTGTATCCATCACCCGCCTTTACCATTCGGGGAACTAAATCCTCATCTGGTTTGAAAGGAAGATAAGATTCTTTCGGTCCTGTGTACCACCGTCTTTCTACAAGTTCAATATCTTCCGGTTTTGGGATGACCACTTTTTCAGTCATATGTCCAACACACTCATCCATCATCAAAAATACCGGAACCCGATATAGTTCAGAAAGATTAAAACAATCAATCGTCAGGTCAAATGCCTCCTGTGGAGAATTTGGCGAAAGGGCGATTATCTCATAATCACCATGCGAACCCCATCGGACCTGCATCATATCAGCCTGTCCGGTAAGGGTTGGTAATCCTGTAGATGGCCCACCCCTCTGGACATCAACAATCACACAAGGTGTCTCAAGCATGGCAGCCAGTCCAATGTGCTCCTGCATCAAAGAAAAACCAGGGCCAGAAGTAACAGTCATTGATTTCTTCCCTGCCCAGGATGCACCAAGGATTGCAATAGAAGATGCAATTTCGTCTTCCATCTGAATGAATACCCCACCAACTTCCGGAAACCTCTGGGCAACCCGCTCGGCTACTTCGGTTGAAGGAGTAATTGGATAACCAGCGAAAAATCTGCAACCCGCAGCGATTGCTCCTTCAGCACATGCGTAGTCTCCATCAAGATAATGGGCACCAGTCAATACACCCTTTGGATCTGCTTTCATAACCCCCCTTAGTTCTTTAAAAATCAATCTTGTTGGTGATTTTATTCATTCTGACTAAAGTCCTATGACTCCATTGAACTCTCCCTTTCATCCAATAATTCGGCGACCGTCCTTTCTCTCCCTAGTGTCACATAGATTGCAAATTCGGGGCAGATGATTTCGCAGAGATGGCATTCTCTACATTCGTGAGGGTTCTTCACATAAGGAGGATGATAACCTTTTATGTTAAATTCGCTCGACAATTCCAGAACCTTTTTTGGACAAAATTCTACACAAAATCCACATCCCTTACAGCGGTCTTTAATGATATGAACTTCACCTTGCGGAATTTTTATTTTATCAGCATCAAGGGGTCGCCGCCAGAATTTCATAATTATTTCTCAATTGCCGCCACAACCATTTCCATCACAGTCTTGTCTTTTAAATTTTTAAGCTGCGAAGCCCCACTTGGGCAGGCGGCACAACAGGCACCACAGCCCTGGCATAAGGCATCAATGACCTTGGCAATATTCTTTTCTTTGTCTTTTTCTCTTGCTCCGAATGGACATACACCAATACAGACACTACAGCCAGAGCAGAGATTTTCATCAACATAGGCAATCAAAGGCTCAAATGTAATCTTAGGCTGGGATAGAATTCCAATTGCCTTGCTTGCCGCACCCGATGCCTGGGCAACAGTCTCAGGGATATCTTTTGGTCCATGCGCAGCACCGGCGATATAAATGCCCAGTGTATTTGTCTCAACAGGTCTCAATTTTGGATGGGCTTCAGTCAAAAAGGCATTGGCATCGCACTGAATTTTTAATTTTCTTATCAAGTCTTCATTATTCCGCGTCGGCACCATCCCCATCGCCAACACAACCATATCTGCTTCCACCTCAATCTTCTTTCCCACCAGGGTATCAGCACCCAGGACAATCAACTTCCCATTTTCAGGATAGACCTTAGAGACCTTCCCCCTAATGTATATTGCCCCTTCATCGGTTGCCCGATTATAAAATTCTTCAAATCCCTTGCCTGGCGTGCGCACATCAATATAGAAGATTATTGGCTCGCCATCATGTACGCGATGTTTATATAGTATTGCATGCTTTGCCGTATACATACAACATATCTTGGAACAATATTCAAGATGATTCTCTTTGTCCCTTGACCCAGCGCACTGGATAAATACGACACGTTTGGGAATTTTGCCATCTGAAGGCCTTTTCACTTCACCTGCAGTTGGTCCGGATGCCGATAATAATCTTTCAAATTGCAAAGAAGTAATGATATCCGGGCTTGTGCCATAACCATATTCTTTTAATCTTTCAGGTTCATAAATATCATAACCAGTTGCAACCACAATCGCCCCCACGGTCTCTTCAATTATTTCATCTTTTTGATTGAAATCCACTGCCTGGGGCGGACAGACAATCTGGCAAACCCGACACTTCCCACCTTTTACAAAATAAGTGCAATTCTTGGCATCAATGACCGGTTTGTTTGGTATTGCCTGTGGGAATGGTGTATAGATTGCTTTTCTGGTAGTCAAGAATTCATTAAATTCAGAAGGCACTTTAATTGGACATTTTTCGTAACATACCCCACAGCCCGTGCATTTACTATTATCAACATAAGATGCCTTCTTTCTGATTTTGACTTTGAAATTACCCACCGAACCGGCAATATCTTCAAGTTCACAGTAGGTCATCAATCTTATCTTAGGATGCTGGGCTGCTTCTACCATCTTTGGAGTCAAAATACACTGGGAGCAATCAAGGGTTGGAAATGTTTCAGAAAGCTGTGCCATTCTCCCGCCGATAGAAGGAGACCTTTCCAATAATATTGTTTCAATTCCAGCATTAGCAATATCCAATGCTGCCTGAATCCCGGCAATACCACCGCCAATCACTAACGCCTTTTTTGTCACATCAACGTATATCGGTTCAAGCGATTCATCAAATCGCACTTTTTCTATCATTGTTTTTATAATATCACCTGCTTTCCGCGTAGCGACATTTTTCTCCTCATGCACCCAGCTGCATTGCTCACGTATATTTGCCATCTCACAGGTATAACGGTTCAATCCACCACGCTCGGTTGCATTTCTAAAGGTATTTTCATGGAGAGTTGGAGAACAGGCAGCGACAACTATTGCATCAAGATTTTTTTGTTTTATCGCCTCAATGATGAGGTTTTGACCTGGGTCAGAACACATATACTTATAATTTTCCGCATGAACAACGCCAGGATATTTTTTAATCTCTTCGGTAAGTGCTTCTACATCTACTGTTTTGGCAATGTTTATTCCGCAATGGCAAATGAAAACGCCGATTTTTTTCATAGTATTTCTCCTCTTTTTTGAAGTATTATATTTAAATTTCAAAAAAAGTCAATGATTATCTTAAAAATCAGTACCGGAGAAATAAAGATTTTAAAGCCAATTTCTAAAACTCGCCCATTGACTATAAAGAAATCTCATTGACAATTCCCTCTCATTTTGGTATTATCATTATGTGAAAGTTGGAATTGCTCTGGGTGGAGGTGGTGCAAAAGGACTTGCTCATATTGGAGTCATGGAAGCCTTAGAAGAAATGGGAATCAGACTGGACTATGTTGCGGGCACCTCAATCGGTGCAATCGTTGGTGCAATTTATTGCTTAGACGGTGATACCCGCCATTTGCGGGAGATAACCAAAAATATAATTGAATCAGAAGAATTCCGAAAATTGGGCCTTGATAAATTCTACACGAAAGGGAACAATAAATTTCAAACCTTCAGAAAACAATTATTTGAAAAATATTACTACGGCACCCTCTTCTTTAAAAAATCAATTCTAAAAATTGAAACAACCGAGTGGTTATTCAAAAAACTTTTTGGAAATAAAACATTTGAGGATTTAAAGATACCTTTTGTTTGTAATAGTTTGGATATCAATTCGGGGAATGAAATTATATTCAATACTGGGCCATTATATAAAGCCATCTGGGCGAGTTGTGCAATACCTGGTATCTTTCCACCTTTCATTGAAGGTGATAGAATTTTGATCGATGGAGGAACAATCAATAATATTCCTCTTGAACCGCTTTTAAGAATGGGTGCGCGGATAACCATCGCAGTTTATCTCGGCGATGCTCCGCGGTTTGGGCATAAACCCGATACGGGCTTTTTTATCACCCAACGCGCCCTCTCATTTATGAAATATCATCTCGATTACCGGATTCTTAAACTTGCAGACTGCATTATCAAACCCGAAGTGAGTGAATACCACTGGGCGGATTTTTCTCAATTTGATGCACTCCTCCAGAAGGGGCGTGAAGGTGTGGAAGAGAAAAACAAGGAATTAAAAAAGATTACCGGGTTCTGGTATAAAATAAAAAAGGGGCTGAAACCTCAGCCCCTTTTAGCCATTTAGCTTCTTTGCCTACTGGGCTGCTGCCTTTTGATATTCGTTCCAGCGATTTTCCAGGTTCGGATCCGCTATCGTCTCCAGAATATAGTCACAGAATTCCCGTCCGGTGGCACCTGTTGCCCTTCCGGTCATGATCAGTTTCTTTTCAAACTGGCCGCAGATATCGAGCGCCATCTCCAGTTTTCTGCCCAGTTCCACATAGCCAATGTGGTTTAATAGCATCGCCCCGGCGCGAATGACACTGCTCGGGTCGGCATACTGCGTACGACCTTCTTGAACCATCCTTGGGGCACTCCCATGGATTGCTTCAAACATCGCATATCGTTTGCCGATATTAGCACTTCCGGCTGTCCCAACACCCCCTTGAAATTCTGCTGCTTCATCGGTAAGGATATCGCCGTAAAGATTGGGTAATACGAATACCTGAAATTCCGTTCTCCGTTTGGTGTCAACGAGCTTTGCTGTCATAATATCAATAAACCAATCATCGGCATTTATGCCGGGGTATTCTTTGGCAATTTCATAAAAAGTCTTCAGGAAAAGACCGTCTGTCGTCTTTACCACATTCGCCTTAGTGACTGCCGTGACTCTGGTTTTATTGTTTTTCTTAGCATATTCAAAGGCTAATCTGATTATTCTTTCGCTTCCGGGTCGGGTGATCATCTTAAAATCAATCGCCAAGTCCGGCGTCACTTCAATACCATAAGGACCCAGGGCATAGACGTCTTCGGTATTCTCCCGGAAGAATATCCAATCAATACCCTGGGAAGGAACGCGTACAGGACGGACATTGGCAAAAAGATCCAATTCTTTTCTAATTGCCACATTCGCACTCTCGATATTGGGCCAGGGGTCGCCTTTCTTCGGTGTTGTCGTCGGTCCTTTCAGTAACACGTGACATTTTTTGATCTCCTCCAGAACATCGTCGGGTATCGCTTTCATAACCTCTGCCCGGCGTTCAATGGTGCAACCCTCAATCACCCGAAACAGAATTTTACCCTTCTTAATCTCTTCCTGGAGCAAATGTTCAAGCACCCGCTGTGCTTCACCCGTGATATAGGGACCAATACCATCGCCCCCGATCACTCCGATGATAATCGGTTTCAGTTTTGAATAATCAATCCATTCTTCTTCTTTCTTTATCACCTGTACTCTCTTAAGCTGTTTAATCAATATCCCACCGAAATGTTCCATTGCTTTCTGAATAGACCGGGGATATGCTATTTTTTCTTCTTTTTTCTTCACTTTTTTTGCGACCTTGGTTTTCTTTTTGACCACGGGTTTCTTTTTAATTTTTTTAGTCTTTTTTGCCATAATTTGTTCTCCTTTTAATCCAATTTAAAATCGCCATGCTTCTCAATGTGGGCTAACAGCCCTCCGTCATTGAGAATATTGATCATTGCCTTGGGCAAAGGATGTACTTTAAGTTCAATATTTTTGGTTAAATTCTTCACTACTCCTTTTTCAAGATCCACTTCAAGCTCATCGCCCGTATCAATCCGATCAGTATCACACTCCACGAGTGGCAAGCCGATATTAATCGCATTCCGGTAAAATATTCGGGCAAATGATTTTGCGAGCACCGCACTAACTCCAGCAATTTTAATGATGGTAGGAGCATGCTCCCGAGAACTGCCCAACCCGAAATTGTTGCCGGCAACGACAAAGTCGCCTTTGGACATCTTCTGGACGAATTGAGGATCAGCATCTTCCAGGACATGCTTAGCGAGTTCCTCAAGATTAGAACGGAGATGGAAGTACCGGCCTGGACAGATTAAATCAGTTGAAATATCGTCGCCGAATTTCCAAGCCCTTCCCTTGAGCACCATAAATCCCCCCATCAAGATTTTATGACCGTCTCTTTAACCCACTTGGTAGTCACCGATTTTGGTCTTTCAATCGGCTCACCCAATGCCCGGCTTACAATCAACTGCGCGCACATTCCCATCGCCCGGGAAACTCCAAAAAGGACGGTGTAATACTCAAATTCGGTCAGTCCAAAATGATAAAGCAAACAGCCCGAAGCTGCATCCACATTGGGCCAGGGGTCTTTTACTTTACCTTGTTCTTTTAAGACCTCCGGAACCACTTTAAATACCCGGGCAACGATTTGATAGAGCTCATCATCCGGGCAAACTCGGGCACCAAATTCGTGGAATGCTTCAAACCGGGGATCGGTGATACGTAAAACCGCATGTCCGTATCCAGGAATCACCTGTCCGGAATTTAAAGTCTCCCAGGCAAACTGGCGTAAATCCTGTTCACTCGGCACCCCACCAAATTTTTCTTTCAATTTGATGATCCAAGCAAGACATTCCTGATTGGCAAGACCATGGAGAGGTCCGGCTAATCCATTTAAACCAGCAGAAACCGCATAGTAAGGATCGGATAAAGCTGAACCGACACAATGACAGGTATGGGCACTCACATTGCCACTCTCATGGTCGGAATGTAAGACCATATAAAGCCGCATCAGATTTTTAAATTCACCAGTGGGATCAGGAATTCCCAGCATGTGGGCATAATCACCTGCCCAATCAAGATTAGGATCCGATTCAATGATCGGACCTTTATTAAATCTCATCCGATAGATGCCCGCAGCAATAGCCGGCAATTTGGCAATAAGATTCAATGAATCCTCAAGAGTCCATTCCCAGTATTCCTCTTTTTTCAACCCTTCTGTATATTTCTTCCTGAACAGCGATTCGCGTTCCATAGCCAAGATCGCGAGACTGAACATCGCCATGGGATGAGAATCCTTAGGTAATGCCTTGAGTACATCCCAGACATATTCCGGAACCTTGGAACGCCTTTTTAGGTCTTTCTTTACCATCTCCGTAGCTTCCTTATCGGGCAGTTCCCCGACGATGAGCAGATATAAAACCTCCTCAGGTAGTTTATTTTTTAACTGGGCGATGGGAATTTCCCGAATGATTAAACCTTTGTCCGGAGGTACCTCAGAGGTATCACAGATGAGTGCTTTTACCCCACGCATTCCTCCGTAAGCCTGGCTCACGGTCACTTCCGAAATCACTTTATCGCCATAGTTTTTTACCAGGTTTTTTATCTCCTCACGCCATACCGGAATTTTCTCTTTAAGTTTTAATTTAATTATCTCCATAATTTACCCCTTTCTTTTTGTTTTTTTCTTTTTTAAAACTTCTCTCGGGTCGCTGATAACCCCTTTAATTGCCGAATACGCTGCGGTTGCGGGTGATGCCAGATAAATCAACCCCTCGGGATTGCCCATCCGACCTTTAAAATTCCGATTTGCTGTGGAAAGACAAACCTCTCCATCTCCGAGAATTCCTTCATGAACACCAACACATGGACCACAACCTGGTCCAAGAATAATCCCGCCAGCACGTACAAATATTTCCAGAAGTCCTAGTTTCAGTGCCTCTAAAAAAATCATCCTTGAAGCCGGAACGACTATCAACCTTACACCAGGTGCCACTTTCTTGCCTCTTAAAATGTTCGCTGCAATCTTTAAATCTTCAATCCGGCCGTTTGTGCAGGTTCCAATAAAGACCTGATGAACCTTTGTGCCCTTCAACTCCTTAACCGGTTTGGTGTTATCCACCGTATGGGGGCAGGCAACCTGGGGTTCCAGTTTACTCGCATCAATCTCAATTACTTTTTCATAATTTGCATCCTTATCCGGGACAATAGGCCGCCAGTCTTTCAACCTACCCATCTTCTTTAAATACTCGCGGGTGACTTTATCCGAAGCTATTAAGCCAGTCTTAGCACCCGCTTCCACTGCCATATTAGCAAGCGTAAACCGGGATTCCATAGACATGTTATCTATCGCCTCACCCCCGAATTCAAGGGCTTTATAGGTCGCACCATCTGCACCCAGCGTACCGATGATATAAAGTATCAAATCTTTTGCCCCCACCCCTGGTTGAAATTTACCTTTCACTTCTATCCGGTAAGTCTCTGGCACCTTAAACCATGTTCTGCCCATCGCCATTCCGATAGCGACATCCGTAGAACCCATACCCGTGGCAAAGGCACATAATGCTCCCGAAGTACAAGTATGGGAATCGGCACCGATTACCACATCTCCAGGTTTGACATAAGATTCCACCAACCGCTGGTGAATCACTCCTTCACCAACATCTGAAAGTATCGCACCCGACTGAGCACAGAAGGAGCGTAATAACATGTGGTCGTTGGATAGTTCTTTACGTGGGGAAGGAGCAGCATGGTCAATGAAAACAATTGACTTCGGTGCCCGGACTTTTTCAATCTTAAGTTTCTGAATCTGACGCACTCCCAGAGGACCGGTTCCGTCTTGAAAAGCAGCAACATCCACCCGGGCAATTACAATCTGACCCGCCCGGGCATCCTGACCGCTTTTTTCTGATAAAATCTTTTCCGCCAAAGTTTTACCCATTCTTCAACCTCCCGATTTATAATGACGTAACCCGGATAAATGAATCCGGTCTCTCAATATAATACCCAAATTCAATATCAGCATCAATCGTTTGTAATTTCAAAAGTTAATTATAATAAAATTTTGCTCACAGTCAAGAATAAAGTGCAGAGTTTCAAGACATGGTATCCACCCTAAAAGAATATTCTGGGTTGAAAAGATAAAAAAATTTATTTAAATGTTCATCAAAAAATTTTTTAAAATGGAGAGGTGTGAAGATTACCTTATAGCTAAGACAGGAACGAATAAAATGGTTTTTAAGCCCAACCGGGCATAAATCTCTCCATCTCTACCATCAAACGGGTTTTACACAAGCATAATTTAATAAAACATCGGTCTAGGAAATGGCAGAAACAGTGGCAGATACCAAGTTAAAACTGTTTACTTTGTGGCAGATGGATGTGAAATATTTACGGTATATGGCTAAGGGAGTAACATTTTTTGTCTATGCTGAGGAGTTTTTGCTGATTAATGCTATGCGGTTTATCTAACTTTTATTGTGCCATTTGGAATTTTTTGGTGTGGATACCGGTGAGGTCATGATTTGGAATGACAACGAAGTTTATTGGGATGGTGTATACCAAAAAGACAGTGGTTTTACGGAGATTGTGGAGCGGGTATTTAAGGGTTGTATCGGACGATTCCGATGCGGATGCTGTGTTTTAATGTTGGGGCGGAGAATTTTTACGATCTAGTAGAGTCCGAATATGGCTTTTAAGAAGAGACCCTGGCAGATGGTTCAACCGGAGTGCGGCATAAATAATCGCAATTTTTTAAATTTCCCTCCGATAGTGCTTGAGGATTTAGAACTTGATGCGCAATGGCTTTTTCGGCTAAAGATAAATTTTTCTCGGAGTATAGCAAAATGCATACCATAGGTATACAAAAGGGAAATTGAGTGGATACCATATCCCCCATGGGCTCAAAAGTTAAAAATATGGGGTAGCAATTAATCGCTACCCCATTAACGACCACCAAGTTGGTGTTTTTATTTTTTATTATTTTAGCATCACTATCTTTTCCACGACTCTTTGATTCTCAGTCTCAAGTTGGACAAAGTAGATACCCGCGGGCAGATTACGTCCATCAGCATCTTTTCCATCCCACAGGATAGATGTTTTCCGATTGAGCTCAGAGTAAGTCCATTCCCGGACAAGTCTGCCGGTTGCATCAAAGATCTTCATGGTTGCTGATGGTTCTCCTTCTGGCAATAAATAATATATGAGGAGTTTTCCAGTAAATGGATTTTGAGAGAAAGCGAGGTGTGATATACCTGATTTACTGCACGACTCAGAGATTCCGACATAGCTTGAAAGATTTCCGACTTCCCAATCAAGCAATGCAGGATTGTTCGGCGATCTTGTGATACGATAGAAAAGCCCTTTTAATCTTATCGTGTTATATGTCACAGTATCAGTCATCAGGTCTAATTTGACCGTATCAACCGCATTGTGGCTGAATTTTCCGGTTGAATTACCAGGAATGATGGAGTTAGGAACTAATTGCCAGGTAGAACCGGTGTAATATTCAACCTGAATACCTATGGAATCGCCACCAGTTGCCTTGCGCCAGATAATATCGCCCCAGCGTGAACGGGCATAGGTTTTTGAAAGCTCGGAATAGACGACTGGTGGGCTATATAGGACACCTGAATTGTTCTGGTAAGTGTAAGAGTAGGAGAGAATCACATTATCGGTTGCGCATGCCCAGCCCCAGTGAGATGATGCGGTACTATCACTGAAGAACCACTCAAACTGGACAGAATCGCAAGGTAATTGGGAAGTTAGGTCAATGTCGGCAGTCCCGTTAACACTGGTGGTATATTCAGCAATATTTGTCCAGCTTGTCCAGGTGCCACCGGTTCTTTTGCGGAATTTTACACGGAGTTTTTCACCGGTCTCATAGACTCTAAATCCATATCCATAACGAATTCGTAAGTTTGTGGCAGTTGGAGGAATATAGACCTTGGGTGAAATCAGCTCCTCATTATAGTTGATCACACCGTTACCCGCATCATCATCTGAATAGTATGCATAGGCAGTGCCATAGTTGGGTGGAGTGTAAGAACCCAAATCGGTCGTTGTACCTGTTGTCCAACGGTATCCATCATTATTGCCATCAACCCAGCTCCAGCCTGCAGGCATTCCGGATTCAAAATTAGCAGTAAGGAGGGTATCTTCTACATAACCTACTGGCACAAGCACTACACTATCACCCTGAACCTGTGTGCCATTGAATGTACAACCTAAGAATTGTGCATAGGTTGTTTGGAACCAGGAACAAGTTCCAGATGGTATATCAGTCTTTATTGTGAAAGACCTTCGTGCAGTAGGTGCAGACCACATTCCACTTGTAGTTGAATCAGCGGCTTTAACTTTCCACCAATAAGTAGTGTTGTTGTTTAAAGAAACAGGCAGGGTATAGGTGATAGTTGCACCACTTGGATATAGTCCGGTTGTTATACTATCCTGGTTTGTAAATGCGGTATCAGTTGACCAGTAGATTCTGTATTTTACCATATCATTCTGCGGATCTGTAGTTGTAAGTTTAAAAATCGGGTTCAAGGTTGCAAATTTTGCGTAGTTGAATGGAGCAATGATTGTAGGAGTAAATGGTGTGCCAGGGAATGGTGTTGCATTGACGGCAGCCAATGCATCAATCCTACCCGCACCAAAATCATTATCCTTTCCTGAAGGACCAAGGTCAACAGCAGTAACCTGGAGAATACTATCTATCTCACGGCGGGTAAGATATGGATTCTTCTGAAGCATCAATGCTACAGTTCCTGCAACATGTGGTGTCGCCATTGAAGTTCCACTCCAGCCGTCAAGGTAGCCAGTATTATTATTATAGGCGCAGGATTTGATATTCACGCCAGGTGCTGAAACATCAGGCTTGGTTAACCCTGGGGGATAGGGATAATCATTGTATCCTGTAACCGTATCCCATGTCACAGGTCCTGGTGACGAAAAAGAGGCGATTGCGTCGTTAATATCGGTTGCCCCCACGCTGATAACATTTGATAATGCACCAGTGGCGCCGTTTTGGGGATGACGCCAGGGTGAAGGAACACTGCCCGGACATCTCAGGGCATAAGGTGGAAGGTCAAGGCCTCTTTCATTACCGGCAGCAACTACCATCACAATCCCTGCAGCACCGACATTGTTACAGGCGGTGCGCCAGGTCGCAACCCTTGGTGACCAGGCATAACGCCAGCCCAGGGACATTGTTATCAAATCACCACCATGGGTTGGTGAAAGTGGCGGCGAAACGACGAACTGCATTGCCTGCCAGACTTGGTTCTCGGCAGTTGTATCTGCCACTGTTCTCACACGGCAGCACAGCATCTGGGCATCTGGTGCTACGCCACACTGCGAGCCAGCGGTGCCATCTGAGGCTACTGACCCTGCACAATGGGTGCCATGTCCATTGACATCCATCGGGTCGTTATTATTCAATTCAAAATTCCATCCATGGTTTGGATAATTCGGATCCGTCCAGATATGGTCAGCAAGGTCAACATGATTGTAATTCACTCCGGTATCAATGATACCGACAACAATGCCCTGACCCGTATAGCCCAGCGCCCATACTGCTGGTGCATTGATCTTACTCACACCCCAGGCAATTTCCCTTTCTTTTGAAGTCTTATCGGCAGGGGCGATTGTGTAATTTGGCTTTTCTAATTCAATAGGCTTTAGATCATAATCAATGTAGAAAATACCTCTTTGGTTATCAAGTTCGGCAATCACATCTCTTGTTGTTTCACAATAGATAGCATTTACAATCCAGATTGAAACAACATTCTTCACCTTATTCTGTTTTTCCATCCGCCCTAGATATTCAAGGATTGGTTTCTGGTTTTCCAGCGAATAAGCACGCAGTATCTCGGCAGTCCTTGCCCTTCTTTCGGGTTTTGGTAGCCCTTCAACTGCCTTCGTCAGTTCATTCAAATCCATCTGTTTTTTGAAGACGATATCAACTGGAATGAAATCTGATGGACTGGCACGGGCGATAACATTCTTAAGTTCCGGACTTATTAATGCAAAGCCCGGAATTATCAGAATAAACAATAATAGAATGCTAAAGGTCTTCATTTGACTCCCCCTTTCTTATTTAAAAAAAGAAAATAATTTAATGGACCTTTATCACCCCCTTTCATTACTTTAATTATAATCAATTTATCGTAGATATCAAGAGCCGAATTCTCACCATATTTTTTATGTCTTTATAAAAGAAAGATGAAACTCATGGGCAAGATTTGTAAGGGTAACCAATAATTTAGCGTTGGGAAAAGCTTTCGCCATGCTTAAATAAAAAATGCCAACCTGAACTCGTCAGGTGGTAACCGGTAAAATGGTAGGCGCAGGCTTCAGCCTGCGGATAAATGTTTTTAAAAACCAGGGTATTTCGCACCCTGAAGGGCGCGGCTACCTCTAATAATTTAGCGTATAAAAATAATTTGACAAATATTGGAAAGGGCTCAAGATGTTGAATAAAAATAGGCAGGTCACGAAATTTAGAAATTCGTTGACTTTGGTTAAATTTTAACTAAAATTCTATAAATAAAATGGTACGAAGAAAAAATATTTCCCTTTGGATATTCTTCGTGATTTATACCATTTTATCACTTCTCCTCTTTGATCCCAAATTATTCACCGGTGGTGATAATGCGGTTTATATCCATCTTGCAGAAGCTATTGTTACGGGCAAAGGATATAAAAATATTTATCTACCGGATGAACCTTCACATACCCAATATCCACCGGGTTTTCCGTTGCTATTAGCAGTCCCATTTATCATTTTCGGCAAGAATATTTTACTATTTAAAATACTCATCTTCCTAAGTGGAATGGGGGCACTCGCATTCTTTTATCTTCTCAGCCGGAAAATTTTTCCTGAAAATTTTACGATTCTTATTTCTCTCTATCTTTCAGTCCCGATATTTATAATATACAACCACTGGATTCTTTCTGAAATTCCATTTTTATTTTTTTCTCTTGGTGCCTTATATTTTCTCTTGAAATTTTGCATTAGAAAGCATTTCTTAAATTTTTGGCTCGCCTCATCATTCGCCATCTATGCCTTTTTCATAAGAACCGCCGGTATCTCATTAATTCTCGGTTTTCTATTATACTTGATTTTAAAAAAAGAATACAAATATTCCATAATATTTTTAGCATTGTTTTTGCTCTTCTTTATTCCCTGGGAAGTTAGAAATGCAGGGATACCTGATAATACAGGTTATTTGAGACAACTCCTCGCCAAAAATCCGTATCAAATGGAGCTGGGTACAATAAATTTTTCGGATTTTATTCTCCGCCTTACGGGTAATCTTATATTCTACACTTTCACCATCCTCCCTCAAACCCTCTTGCCTGTTTTAAATTCTCGAATTATCACGAATATTTGTGGTTTGATATTCCTTTTGTTTTTGATAATAGGGTTTGGTAAAAGATTAAAAAATTTTACGATCTTTGAAATATACTTTATTCTCGGTTCAGGAGTTCTACTTGCCTGGCCCCAGGTTTGGTCATCGGATAGATTTCTACTCCCCATACTTCCGGTGCTATTGATTTATCTCTATACAGGTTTTGTCTGGCTCCAAGAAAAATTAAAATTAAAATATTTTTTATGGGTAATCACAGGATTAATGATTATCCTAAATGTAATCTGGATAACTTCTCAGGCGAAGATAGCGGTGAATAACACCATAAACTATCTCCGAGGCAATAAATATGCTGGCTATCCCCTTGACTGGCGTCGTTATTTTGAAATGATTGAATATATTCAGGAAAACATTCCCCGGGACAAAATTATCCTGGCGCGTAAGCCGGAATTTATTTATCTCCTTTCCCGACACAAATCATTTTGTTATCCTTTTACGACTAATAAAAGTGAAATAAAGGAAGCGCTTAAAAAAGCCGACTATGTTATCTTTGATAGGTTTCAATGGACGGGCACAACTATGCGTTATCTCTCGCCGGTGATTCAAGAGCACCCGCAGGGGTTTGAAATAGTTTATCGCACCGTTTATCCCGAGTTTTATTTGTTAAAAATAAAGAAAGAAAATCTTTAATGCATTTTTTTTGTCGTCACTTCCACGATCGTCTTTATTCCACCCCGGGGATTGAATTCGCCCCGCACTACGGCCCAGCGTGGCTTTACTGCCTTTACAAAGTCATAAAATATTCGGTTGACCGCATTTTCATAAAAAATTCCCAAATTTCGATAGGCAAGAATATACATTTTTAACGATTTTAATTCCACAAAATATTTGTTCGGTTCATATTCAATCGTAATCGTGCCGACATCGGGCAGTCCAGTTTTCGGACACACGGAGGTGTATTCGGGAATGATGATTGTTATTTTATAATTCTTGAATTGATTAGGCAAAACTTCAAGTTTAGGCAACTTCTCTTTCAATCCGGCTTGGGCATGTTTTGCCGAATATTTATTCAAGTATCCTCCTATTCAAAAGAATGCTCCTTATCCGGGAAGAACCCTTTTTTTACTTCGGTGATGTATTCTTTAACAGCACGTCTTATTTCCCTGCCCAGGTGGGCATATTGTTTTACAAATTTCGGTTTAAATTCTTCGTAGAATCCTAACATATCGTGAAGGACCAATATCTGACCATCACAAAACGGTCCGGCACCAATGCCAATCGTGGGGATCTTTAACATTCTGGTAATTTTTTTCGCTAATTTTGTTGGTATCTTCTCCAGGACAACGGCAAAACACCCAGCGGATTCGAGTCTTTTGGCGTCTTTCATTATTTGTTCTGCTTCTTCCTTACTCTTCCCCCTTAATTTATACCCACCGAATTTATGAATTGACTGCGGTGTTAATCCCAGATGACCCATCACGGGTATGCCGATCTGGACTAACCGTTCGATCGTCTTGAGCATTGGACCCGCGCCTTCAATCTTAACTCCCGTTGCCCCCACCTTCAAAAATCTACCGGCATTTTTTACCGCCTCCTCAATGCCGCATTGATATGATAAGAAAGGCATATCCGTAATCACCATCGCCCTCTTGACTGCCCGGGCAACAATTCTGGTATGATAAACCATCTCGGGCACGGTGATGGGCAGGGTGTTCTTTTCTCCTGCCACCACATTAGCTGCTGAATCACCCACCAGGATTATCTCAATACCTACCTCATCAAGTATCCTGGCGGTGGGATAATCGTAGGCGGTTAGACAGACAATCTTTTCTTTATTTTTTTTCATCTGGAGAATTGTTTCCGTAGTGATCATTCGCGTGAAATTATCTTTCTCGGCAACCTTAACTGAATTATCTCTTTGTAGATTAAATCCAAATCGCTGCTGGAAAGAAAATCAAAGTTTTTGATATTCACAATCAAAAGGGCGCTACCATTGTAGTGAATAAAAAATTCATTATATGCCTCGCATAATTTTACGAGGTAATCATATTCAATGTTTCGCTCATAAGGACGGTCTCGCTGTTTTATTCTTCGATAGAGCAATTCTGGTGGGGCTTGGAGGTAGACAACGATATCAGGACGAGGGATTTCTTTTTCAATAAGACCGTAGATTTTATCATAGAGGGCAAATTCTTCCTCGGTCAGGTTGACCTCGGCAAAGATTCGGTCTTTGGCAAAAAGATAATCACTTACAATTCGGGAATGAAAAAGATCCATCTGGCTGATTTTTTTTTGCTGACGATAGCGGGCCATAAGAAAATACAACTGGGTGTGGAACGCATAATGCGTCGGATTAGAATAAAATTTGGCTAAAAAGGGATTATCATCATATTCTTCAAGTATCAATCCCGCATGGAATCTATTCGCCAGTCCCCGAGCTAAAGTTGTCTTTCCCGCGCCGATGACGCCCTCAATCGCAATATATCTCAATTCCTTCACTGCCTACCTCATCTTTCAATTCTTTGATGGTCTTATCCCTCGCAGGTGGAATAAAGTCAGGTGCAATTTCGGCGAGGGGTATGATGGCAAAATTCCGCTCAAAAAAATAAGGATGAGGTATTACCAAATCGTCATCATTGATTACCTGATCTTCGTAAAACAGGATATCAATATCAATTATCCGTGGTCCCCATTTTTCTTCATCTCGCCGCTTCATGGTTTTTTCAATCTCTTTAAGCATCTTTAAAAGTTCATGGGGTGGGTAAGAAGTCTCAACTGCTACCGCCATATTCAAAAAATCAGGCTGGTCAACTTTTCCCCAAGGCTTGGTTTTATAAATCTTTGAGGTCTTCAAAATTTTTATCTGATGCAGTTTTAACAATTTTAAAGCATTAGCCAAATTTTCTTTGAGCTTCCCCAAATTGGTCCCTAACAGAAGATATGCCTTAGCCATTTCTTCAATTTTATCCATAATATAATTTTTGTCAAGCAACCCGAGTCTTGATCCTCTCCATAATTTTTATATCTTATGAACAAGCCTCCAACTATTCCCTTCATTTAAAGCAAGCAGACTTTTTGGCCAACTATTGACAGTTTCCTGAAATCGATTATAATTGATTATTGCTATGAATTGGCACTATCAGATATTTTTTGTATCTCGGAAGAATCGATTATGTACTCTTTGTTTACCCCGCAAAACCCTCTTTGCGATTTTTTTATTTTTTTTAACAATTATGCTCGGTGCTATTGGACTTTTCATTTACAACACAAACCTTTCGCTAACCGAAATGAAACAAAATATCGCCGAGGAGCAATTTCACGAGTATTCAAAAAAAATTAACCAACTAAAAAGTCAACTTAGCCAATTGAAATTACAACTGGAGCAACAAATTTTGCTGGATAACAAGCAACGCAATTTCCTCCAAATTGCTTCCATCCATCCCGACATCTGGTCTATGGGTATTGGAGGAAGAATCAACCATAATAAATTTGCCCGTCTCTCTTTTTATAATAAAAAACTCCTTGAAGAACTGAGTTCTGATATTGAAATTCTAAAAGGACAGATAAAACTGAGAGAACAGAGTATTCGAGAAATCGAAAATAAGGTATCCCAGAAATTTGAACTCTGGAAACACATCCCCTCCCTGAATCCCGTGCCCGGTGCCGAATTAAGCTCTGGGTTCGGATATCGGGTTGATCCTTTTGAAAAAGATGTCCGAATGCATGAAGGTATTGATTTGAGTGCCCCCAAGGGAACGCCGATTTATGCTACTGGGGATGGGGTGGTGACATTTGCGGACTGGAATATGGGTTATGGATATGTTGTGGACATTGACCATGGCTATGGATTTGTGACCCGTTATGCCCATCTTTCCAAAATTCTGGTTAAAGAAGGCGAACTCGTCAAAAGAGGTCAAATCATCGGTCGGGTGGGTGGGACCGGACGGGCAATCTGTCCCCATCTCCATTACGAAGTAATTGTGGCGGGAGTGAAGGTCAATCCTGTGAAATACATCAATTTCCGAGATGTAATCGTTGATTAAGCCTTAAAAAAGTATGAATAAAATAATCGGCATGGTCCTTGCCGGCGGCCGGGTTGATGAGCTTCTTACCCTGACCGAAAAAAGACCAAAAGCCGCGGTTCCAGTCTTCGGTATCTACCGGTTCATCGACTTTGTGCTCAGCAATCTAATGCATGCCCGGATTGATAATGTAGGCGTTTTATCCCAATTTCGACCCTACAGTTTAATGCGTCACATCGGTAACGGTGAACATTGGGATTTTATCGGGCGCAAGCGGGGTATCAGAATTTTACCTCCCTACAAAGGACTGAAAGAATCAGACTGGTATCGGGGCACCGCTGATGCCGTCTATCAGAACATTTCTTTCATTGAAGAATTCAAACCGGAAATGGTAATAATTGTTGCTGCCGATCATATCTACCATCTCAATTATCAACGTGTAATCGAATTCCATAAAACAAAACGAGCCGAGGTTACTGTTTGTTTCACAAAAACCAAGGCACAATATCCTTGGTTCGGGTACGGCTTGATGGATCGAAAATCCCGCCTTGTTGATTATAAAGAAAAACCGGAAAAACCGCTCTCGGAATGGGTATCCATGACGATATATCTCTTCAATACAGAATTGCTCATTGAACTATTAAAAGAGAATGCGCGTGCGGATTCACATGAATTCGGACGCGATATCATCGCGCGTCTACCCGGGCATTGCCGGATATATGGTTACAAATTTAACGGTTACTGGTCCTATGCACGAACCATTGAGATGTATTATGATACCAATATGGAATTTCTCAATGGCCGGATAGATTTAAAAAAGTGGCAGGTATGTACAAACCTTACGGAAGGATGCTCATTAAAAGACCGCCTTCCTGCACGGATTGAGGGACAGGTTGTCAACTCCTATCTTGGCGATGGATGTATTATAAAAGGTAAAGTGTATAATTCAATTATCTCCCCTGGGGTGGTAGTAGAGGAAAAGGCCGAAGTGGTTGATTCCATCATATTTCATGATTGTTTGATAAAAAGCCACGCCCGTTTAAAAAAGGTAATTTGCGATAAGGGCTGTGAAATTGGCGAAAATGCTGAAATTGGTTTTTTCGGTGCCGAAGTGCCTTCCCGGGAATTTCCCGATATCCTAAAAAATGGCATTACCGTGCTGGGGAAGGGTGTAAAAATACTTAGTGGTGTTAAAGTGGGCGCCAACACAGTCATATATTCCGAAAAAGTCGTAACAGAAAAGTACATCCAACCCGGGAGTTCGATAAGATGAAAAAAGGCATCATCGCTCTACTCCTTGCTGGGGGCGTGGGCTCCCGTTTGAGCATTCTGGCGCGTTTGCGTGCCAAGCCGGCAATACCTTTTGGAGGCATTTACCGGATAATTGATTTTACAATGAGTAACATTGCAAACTCGGGCATAGATGTGGTGGGGGTGCTCACCCAGTATAAACCACTATCCTTGATGGAACATCTCGATAATGGACGACCCTGGGATTTATTTGGGAAGACCAGACTCGTAGAAATTCTTCCCCCCAAGACCGGTGAGGAAATATCTGATTGGTACAAAGGAACCTCAGATGCAGTATATCAGAATCTTGATTTCATTGATGATTTCTCTCCGGATACGGTATTGATCCTCTCCGGAGATCATATCTATTACATGGATTATAATGACTTACATAATTACCACAAAAAAAAGAAGGCGGATGTAACAATCAGCCTGATCCGTGTTCCCCTGGACCAAGCACACCACTTCGGTATTGCCCAGGTGGAAAAAAATGGCCGGATAAAGGAATGGGTGGAAAAACCCCGCCACCCCAAATCCAATCTCGCCTCGATGGGTATTTATATCTTTAATACTGGGGTATTAAAATACGGTTTGAAAAAAGCAGCGAAAAAAGGCGGGGTAGATTTTGCCCGCGATGTCATTCCTCTGCTTTTAAAAGAAAAGTTTAAAATTTTTGGTTATGAATTCAGTGGTTACTGGCGCGATGTCGGAACGATTGATGCCTACTGGAATTGCAATATGGATCTATTAAGAAAGAATTCGGGGCTAAATATCGAGGCCTGGAATATAAGAACCAACATCTTCGCGCGTGGGGAAATCGGTGCCAAAACCCCAGCCTACATTGGCAAGAGTGCAAAAATAGTCAATGCGCTAATATCCGCAGGCTGTGTAGTGGAAGGCAGCGTTAAAAACTCCATCCTTTCTCCGGGTGTTACAGTGGCGAAAGGTGCAAAAGTAATCGACTCAATCATTTTCCACAATACTGTCATCCAATCAGGTGTATCACTTTTAAAGGTGATTGTGG
Organism: candidate division WOR-3 bacterium; assembly: GCA_039802205.1. Lineage (NCBI taxonomy): Bacteria > Pseudomonadati > Caldifarciminota > Caldifarciminota bacterium. The sequence goes on along the minus strand of JBDRWD010000028.1, from coordinate 2,906 downwards.
ATAAAAATGTCCGAATCGGTCGGGGAACCGTTATCGGTCTTGGGGACCCAATTCCCAATAAAAAACTCGGGGTAAATCTTAGTACTGGGATTACGGTGATCGGCAAAAATGCATTCATACCGGAAAAATTTGTTATCGGTAAAAATTGCATTATCTCTCCAGGGGTTAATTTAGGAAATTATAAACATCGCCAGCTGGAGTCAGGGTCAGTAATTTGAAATCCTCGTTTTGTCCCAAAATTCAAATTTATAGTTTTTTACAAATACCTCTTCAAAATCGTAAACATTCCTGAAATCCTCAATGCTATCTTCTTCTGTTTTGCTGAGAATGCCCTCTTCAACCATGTTAAAAACGATGTTGCCAAAATCAATCGTTTCTCTAACACCCCAGTGTTCAAATACCATCTTTGCGAGAGCTCCAAATCGTTTCAAAGCCAATTCTTTAATTCCTTCCAACAACTGCTTTCCCGTAACATGTTTTTTCACTCGAAACTTCTCCCGGGCATAATATAATGCTTCCAGCACGAAGATATACGCCTCAATACGGTACCGGGGGTCCCTTGCCAAAATTTTTGTTAGTGGAGATTCCTTGTTCATAGACAAATAATATTTGATTTTTAAGCACAGGTCAAGCCGAAACTTGATTTTTTCCCGGGTTCGTATAAAATTAAAGCCATGAAAATAAAAAGCATTGACGACATACCCTCGGAAATCCCTGCTATGCCTGGTGCCCGGGGTGTCACTCTCCAATGGCTGATTACTTCAAAGGACGGCGCACACCACTACGCCCTTCGGCTTTTCACCCTTGAACCCGGTGGTGAAATTCCAGTGCACACGCACAAGGATATGGAACACGAGATATTCGTCATCGAAGGCGAAGCACTTTTAAACGACGGGATATCCGAAATTCCGATAAAAAAAGGAACCGCCATCTTCGTCCCTCCCAATGAAAAACATGGATTTAGAAATATTGCTAACCAGCCCTTTAAATTTATATGTGTTATACCAATTTTCCAATAACCGGTGCAGGATTTTGATTTAATTGTAGTAGGTGCTGGACCCTCCGGTAGCAGTGCTGCATTAACCGCTGCTGAAGAAGGTCTTTCAGTCTTATTAATAGAAGAACACCCGGAGGTGGGAATCCCATTGCAGTGTGCCGAAGGATTATCAAGAAGTACAATAAAAAATTATTTAGATATAAAAGCCGATTGGATTGCCGTTTCACTTCAAGGTTCTATTGTCCGTGGTCCAACTGGTGAAGAGTTCAAAATTGAATATCCAAATGTTGGATGGATATTGAATAGAAAGATTTTTGATAAAGAACTCGCCTCTCTTGCAGTAAAAAAAGGTGCAGTATTGAAAACCAATGCAAAGGTAATCAAGATTGATAACAATGTTTTAGATGTTAATGAAAGCAGTGGAATAAAAAAATACCGTTCAAGATTTATTATCGGTGCCGACGGTATATCTTCAAATGTGGGAAGGTGGCTCGGCATTGATACACGTCTCGGATTAAATGAGATTGAAGTATGTGCAGAATATTTAATTGAGAATATAAAAATTGAACCCAACTACACATATCTTATATTTGACAACAAGATTGCACCCGGTGGCTATGCATGGATATTCCCCAAATCAAAGACCTCAGCAAATGTGGGACTTGGTATATCACCGTTAGCGGGAAAAAAAAGGGCAAAGGAATATCTGGATGATTGGATAAAAAAAGAGTTTCCCGATGGCATAATTAAAGAAAAAATCTTTGGTGGTGTGCCCGCAAAGATTTTGAAAAAATTTTCGGGAAGAAATTTTTTTCTGGTGGGTGATGCGGCGAGGTTTACTGATCCCTTAAGTGGTGCCGGCATTGCCAATGGTGTGAAATCAGGGATGATTGCCGGTCGCAATGCAGTTTTGCGTTTAAAAGGAAAAAAAGATTTTTTTGAGGCGGAGATTGATAGAGAGATACTTGCTGAAATTAAATTTCATAAAAAGGTTCGGGATATTTATTTAAAATTGAAAGATGATGATTATAAAAAGATTTTTGAGATCGGCAAAAAATTTTTTGCGGATAAAATAATCACCGATATAAACACCCGTGAGATTGTAAGGGAGGTAATTAAAAATTTTCCCGCGCTCCTGCCTCTCTGCATCAAACTTTTATTTTAAATTGATCTCCACGGGGTAACTTATTTCTCCGAGCATGGTCTTAATATATGCCCTTGCCTTAATCTGGTATGATGCAGTTTTAAACCTAATTGCCTCAACAAGCGCCTGACCGATTTTTGTATATTCCAAGGTTATCGTGGTGGTGAAGTTTGCGGATTTACCGGCAGGTATTTTCAAACCTTGGCCTGTTGTTCCTGAAAAAACTGCAGTCTGATTGACATAAAATGTATAATCAAGTTTATCAAGCGTCGCATTCGTCTTGTTTGGATTTTGAACCTTCAATTCAAAATCTACCTTCATATCTGAGAACGTAAAATCATAGGCACTCACAGAGATAAGAGTGAACCTGCATTCTCTTATTGTCATACGTTCGGTTATTGCCGAACAAGCAAGCATTAATGCTAACCAGAACATTGTAATATTCTTCATAAGTTAATTATATCCAGTTTGATAATAAAATCAAGTTTGCAAAAGATAAATCGGGGAGGCATTGCCTCCCCGATTTATATTATTTCTTCTTGCTCTTTTTCTTCGTTTTCTTCGTAGCAGCACACTTAGGCATTTTACCTCCTTTTTTACTAAAAATTATACTTAGAATTTTTACTTTGTCAAGGATATAATGCAAAATTTGTCGTTTCAAAGCGAAAATGTCACCTTTAACTTCAAAGGTAAAATGTCCCCAGGCGTGGCTCAAACCACGCTCAGAATTGAATCAGAAAGGAGGTACCTTGATTTTTAAACAAT
>JBDRWD010000027.1 GCA_039802205.1 candidate division WOR-3 bacterium | reverse complement strand
GCGATTGGTGCGGCAATAATCCTGGCTGGTGACTGGGTATTAGGTGGCACAGTAATTGCCTCAGGGCTTACCCTTGAGTGGTGGAATCATAATTCAGATTTAGTGATTCAAACGAATAGTCAGGATATCGCGGCCAAGGCCTGTCCAAATTATCAACGGGAGATGATTGAAGACAATTGCCTTGCCCATGCCGATGCGCTAAAGAAGTGGGAATATATCCGTGATTTTCTTGAGCCGCCGGTAAGTGTTTCCATTGACAGTGCGATTGTGTTTAAGGGTGGCGCAAGGACTGCCTATGTCTTGCCCAATATTAATGATACAATCAAATCGCCTGGGGATTCAATATTCTTGAAAGGTAGAACCAATGTCTATTTTCTTGCCAATGCTGAGGCAAAGGTCAGTTTAAATGGCTCTGGTTATTTGACAATGCAATGGCCAAGCGCCTTGGGTCGTGAAGGTCAGGGATTCTTCTATAAAATACCCCAAGAATATCTCTTTGTCCCGGAAAATTATATTGAAGTCAAAATCAAAAGTGTTGATTCAGATAATCAGACCAATACAGGATTAGCAACGACAAGATTATATTACAATCCCTGGGCAGTCTTTATTACGATTATAACTCCACCTATAGATACAATATATCGGTTTCCTGAATTTGTCCCGATAAAAGTTGCTTTCAGTGCACCTGCACCAAAAGAAAGTTTATCACTATATTACCAGGTTCCTGATGATACTACTTTTTATCAGGTGCCAAATGACTCGTTCACTTACATACCTGGGATTCTTACTGACACGCTCAGGCTTGATTTTATTGACGGACGCTACTTAATAAAAGTAGCGATTAAAGATGGTGATAAGAGTTACCAAACAGTCTGGCCATTCTTTGTTGATAATACGCCTCCCGAGATTGTAATTACTTCCCCACATCTTGAAGGCAGTGAATTGATGGTCTATTCACCAAATGCCGATACAATAATGCCGGTTATCTTTATCGCTACTGATAACTTACAATGGTATTTTCCAAATCCACCGGATAGAAGGGCAACGGTTGAAATTTTGGATTCTCTAAATAATATGCTCTATTCCAAAGATGCCGAAAATGTCTGGTTTGGTCAGGGTTCAAGAGTTTGGATAAGACTTGATTCAATAAACTTTGTTTATGACGGCAAATACTATGCAAGAGTTTCAATCTCTGATAGAGCAGGCAATGATACTACGGCGATTGACAGTTTTTTGATTGATACCACACCGCCCGAAATAACCGTTCTCCAGCCACTTTCACCCAACCCATTTACCTTTGATGACCCGTGTATGACCTTCATCTTTACTACAAATGAATGGACTGAGATTTCTTTAAAATATACAAACCTTAATGATACAACCAAAGTTTATGAACGAAGCCTTATATTTCCATATTGGGATATTGATACAAATGGAGTTCGGGATACGCTTTATATTGTAGAGTCAGAAAACTGGTATGGTTGTTATTTGCCAGATGGTCATTATAAGGCAAAAGCCTGGGCGAAGGATAAGGCAGGAAATACCACTGAAATCACTGAATTTTGTCCGGAGACACTGAAGGTGGATAAGACAAGACCAATTATCAAAGATTGCTATTGTCAGCCTTTTGTTGTAAAAACAGACAGTGCCTGGACAACCCTCTATTTCAAACAAAACGAAGATGATGATGTGCCAGAAAACAAAAAGGGATTAACCGCAAGGATTTATCTTGATACCATCTTTATCGGCACAACCCCAGAAAGCAATTATGATTCAACCTTTGATGTTGGTTTCCTTGCCCGCGGTCAACATACCTTCAGGATTGAATCTTATGATTGGGCTGGGAATAAAAGTATTCATTCTGCACAATTTGTCAAAGGCTCGCTGGGCAGTGAGATTACCTATCCAGCAGAAGGTGATTCTAATCTCACAGGAATTATTGTAATTAAAGGCTGGGCTTCGGACCCGAACTTGGAGAATAGCGAGCCGTTTGGGAAGTATGAGTTGTGGTATAAAAGAAAGCCAGAAGTACCGAGAGGTTTCTACTCATCCCCTTCCAGAAGGGGCGAGGGTGGCACAGGCTGGCAAGCAATAGGAATTTGGGTGCCAGAAGGTTATAGGGAGCCGGGTGGACCGCAAAATCGGTCAATAAAAGAGGTAATTACAAATTCTACAATTGGGTATTGGGATTTAAGGAATTTGCGTGAAGGCGAATACATATTGAGACTAACCACATACGAAAAGGGAACAGAGAGTTTGAGTGTGGTTTATCGGAATGTTAAAGTGAAGGGTGGAGTGGGTATTGAAATATCGGTTGATACAGTTATTCCATCAGTTAAAGGTGGAAATGGTTTATTCCCGTTTGAACCGCTAAATGGAGAGACACTTTTTGTTGATTACGAGATTTCTAAAAGTTGTGGCAATGTAAATTTGGAAATATTCAATCCCAATAATAAAAAGGTGTTTAGTGATTATGGATATAATATAGTGCCATATAAAGGCGCACCTGAGATTCTTAATGTAGAGGGATATTACTTCTACGAGGGTGAAAAAGAGGGAATAGGGGTGAACGAGGGTAAAGATGGGAATGACAAAGGAAACGAATACGAATTACGAGATACGAATACGATTTTCTGGTGTAAGTGGTTTGATTTGGATACGACTGATTATACTTCCTGGAGTGGAATAATAGAGGGAATTGATGGAAGTTATATAGAAATAATTGATTCAATTGGTTCGATCTATTTTAATGTCTTTGGCAACAAATTGGAATTTACTGGAATTAGTAACCAAACACTAAATGGCTTTTCATTTAAGACCGATAATAAAGAGATGCGCTTGACATTCAAGAAAAACGGAATGTTGGCTGATAATAGAGAAATCTTTTTTGGCAAGTCAAAGGCAAAAGCCTATGATAATCCAATAATAATCAAAGAAAAAAAGCCATTTAGATGGGACGGAATTACTGAATGGGGAAGTTATGCAGGAAGTGGGTTATATCGGGTAAAAATTTCAGCTGAAGGCTGGGATAATCAAGGCTATGCAGAAAAAGTGAAAAATATTCAGATTATAACACCTTTTGAGATTGATAGCCTCTGGGTCATTCCAACTGAATTCTATCCGAGTTATGATACAATCTTGAATTATGTCACCCTTTATTACAGGTTAATTCAGGATGGTTATGTGAAGATAGAGGTCATAAAAGATAACGAACCGATTATTCAACTCTGTGATGGAAAGTATATCAAAGGAAACTGGACGGGCCAGGTCTCCTGGGATGGAAGACACGGCTCAAATATTGCTGAGCCAGATACCTATTATTTTAGACTCACCGCAGTAAACTCGGATTCCACTGATTCTGTAATCGGGATGAGTCCACCATTTTATGCTCTGAACAGTGTCCCTGTTGGTTCCTTAATTTTCTCAATTCCTCAAAGATATTTTAGAGGTATTGTCGGTGATTCGGTCTATGATGGACTGGGTGAGTTTTCATTCAGTGCAACTGCCAATGGTGAGATATATCCACCTCAGGAATTCAGTTATAAATTGGATGCCGAGGCATATAAGTTTAGGAATGTTGATTGGAAAGTTAGGGCGTTTGACATACAGCCTTTATCAGGAACCAATAGGTGGAAAATCGGTATACATGATTGTCCGCAAATTGAATTGCCACCAAGTGGATACCACACTTATACGCAATATACCGGGCAGTGGCAAGTGTATTCTTATATCACACACGGTCTCGTAGAATTTGATTCTTCTTGGCTTAGGCCAGGTGAGCATGCCATGTTAAAAACATCTTATACTCAAGGCAGCGGATTTCGTCGCGGTGTTTATAATCAAGACCGGCAATATTGGTGTGCGTGGATTACAGGATATCAGCCAGATACTGCTTATCTTCCTGATACGACATCGCTTTACCGCTCGTATTCTGGTTATCACCCTGTAAAAATAGATAGTGCTATCGGAAATTTATATGAATCTGCTTGGTTAAATGATCCTGAGGTTGATGCAAATTATGATTTCAGCGGTGATACTTGTTGGCCATTTGCAAATATTGATTTTATAACTTGTAATGGCTGGGCTGAAGGTAGGCAAATGGCGTATTGGCCTGAATGTCAGGGGCAATCAATAACAATAAATAAATATGGCGTCGAGCTACGATTTGGCGAAGCCAACAATATATTTACAACAAATATATACTTGACAATAGATACATCCTCTAACGAGTCAAAATGGGCAAAAACTGCAAACAATTCAGATACCTGTTTTTATCTTGCTGACAGCAATAAGTATGGCGTTGCTGATACCTTGGTTTTAGACCTTCTACAACCATCTGATACTGTTGACCAGAGGCAATGGCTCAAGATGGAGGCAACGAAAACCACAGGACACAGTTGTGTAAAAGTTGATACATTACACCGAGAAGGGCTTTTGGTTGTTCGGGGCAGTGTAGATATGAATTTGTGGAATCCAACCTGGCAGAGCCTTTTTGACGAAAATCTTGTAAATGGCATAATTAAAGCAGATTCGCCGTTGGTCTTTACTGATGAATTTGATATTGATGGACTGAGGAATGAAAAGTGTGAATATTCTTTCTTTTACCCTAAATCAGGCCGACAAACTGGTGATAGTTTAACTTTCTGGTATTTTGGCGCAAACTCTAACCCCTGGCTTAAGGTTGACGACTGGCAGACTGTGATTATCTATCCTGATGGTGATACAAATTCGGATTTGAGTCTTGGCAATTATTATACCGGTGGTTTTGGTCAAAATGTCCACGATTGGTTTAAACCAAAATTAAATAAAATTCACGGTATAGAACAGCCAAAGAAGTGGATTGAGATTGATGGCATCTGCAATACCTATTATAAGATGCTCTACTGGGATGGAGAAAAGATTGGTTATATCACAAAAATGATGATGCCACCAAAAGAAACTTTTGGTCCGCTTTGTTTCTGGGATGTTTCAATGGTCTATGGAAATGTAAATCTGATTTTACAGCACTTCAGTGATTCTTTGGATACCTATCCTGATTCAATAAAGATTGCCAGGGTAAAAATAGGTCAACCTGCTGGACCAAATTTTGTGGCACAAACCGTTCATTCACCATACTGGCGGGCGCAATTAAATTTTTCATCAAGTTCTTTCAATCAAGATACTATTGCAGCAATTATGCCGGTCTCAATAAGAAACTGTGGTCTTGGCGGAAATGTCCCTTATTTGGGAGAAAATGTAAAACCGGTTGTTTGGCTCAGACCAAAGGGGGCAAAATTTCCAGATCCTTTACAAAGACCAACCCTTACCTATCGCTTCAATAACTTTGAGCTTGACACATTTGATATTGATACAACCCATCTTACATTCTATGCCGTCAGTGATGAAGGCGATTTGATAGAATTTCCATCCAGCCATTCTTACGATGGCAATACCTTTTTAATAATCCTTGCTCCTAACTTCTTCCCCGGAGATACAACCCATTCAATCTTTGCTGTTCTTGATACTACAGTCACGGTGCGCGGAAGACCAAAGATAGAAAATGCAATTGTTGAGGCCGGGAGAAGGGTAAGGCTCATCGGCAAGGCAAACCCGAATCAATATCTCTTTGCGATTGCTACTGACCCTTTGGATGATATATATGACATTGCAGAGCTCTTAAGGAGTGGGAGAGGTTCAGGAGGACAGGAGAGGGCAATCAAAGGCAATGCATGGCAATTTGTGAAACCACCTGCCAATCTCGGAGAAAAGGGCGATACGATTGATAGTATTTCGTTCTATTCAGATTCGCTCGGAAATTATAGCGTTGAGTTAGAGATTCTTACGGGCAAGAATAAGATTTTTGTTTTTGATGGAAAGGTAAAGGATTTCATGAAAACACAGAGTACACAGATGGCCAAAGATAAAAAAGAATCACAGATTAACACAGATGATACTTTGAAAAAGAATTGTGCGGTCGCATATAGAGTTATTGAACTTGATACAATTCCTCATCTTGAGATTGCGGGTGAGCGTTATCCAGTGATTGAACATATCTTTGAGCGTGAGAAAATCCGGGTTGTGGTAAATAAATCGGCACAGGTTTATTACTCAAGATATGACCTTGAAGGCGAACTTGATGAACGCGCGGTCTTTTCGGTTACGCCTTATGAAACACTATCAATCTGGTGGGATGGGAAAGATAGATATGGTAATTATGCAGGTAATGGCGAGTGGTGGTATAAGGTATATGCAAAGGATGAATTTGGCAGGGTAAGCAATGAGGAGCAGGGTTATTTCCTGGTTGCCCAAGGTGTGCCGATTGAGATTGTCTCACCTACAAATAATTCAAAGAATGCTGGAATAGTGAATTTAAGGGCGGAGATCCTCAATGGTGGGGATTATCCAGTCTCCTGGAAGTTTTATAATCAATTCTGGGGTGATATTGGAATACAGCCGCATCCTGGAGTGGATTTTCAATGGGATACCCGCCAGGTTTATGATGGAAGGGATGTGCTTATAACTGCAACAAGCGTTGACCCCTTGGGCAATCTTGGGAGTGATACAATCTCAATTATGATTGATAACACACCACCAGAAATTATTCTAACAAAAGGGCAACCATCTTATGAAAAATATATCAGATGGCAGACACAACTAACACTTACAGCAATTGATACATTAGCTGGTCTTTTATCCGCGCGCTACAAAATTGATACCGGAAACTGGAATGATTTCTACAATTCAGTTCAGTTTAATTTGAATGGCTATGACCAGGGTTCTCATAATTTAAATATTGAAACAAAGGATAGTCTTCAAAATTTAAGGGAGAAAACCTTTGACCTATTCATTGATGAACAGGCACCCTTGCTGGGATTTAAAGTTGGCCTGCCTTCTAACTATTACAACGGTATCTGGTATGTTTCTTCTCAAACACCGATAAACTTATGGGGCAGGGATTCGGTTTATCAAAACGATGGCTCGGGTATTGGTTTAGTGAAATTCTCAATTGATGATGGACCCTGGCAGACTGAGAATGATTCATTGGCAACGATATTTTTGATTGGAGATGGTTGGCATAAGGTTTCATACCAAACAGTTGATAGGGTAGCAAATGCCTCGCCGATAAAACTTGATTCATTCTATGTAGATAACTATCCACCAATAACTGAAATTCATATCGATGAACCTAAATACGGTGATGAGCCGACTTATATTACTTCTAATACCTTAATCTGGTTTACTGCCACAGACTCCGGGGTTGGCGTCTGGTATACAGAGTATTCAATCGGTGATACTATGACGTTCACCGTTTACCGTGAACCGTTTACCGTTGTTGGTCTTCCTGATGGCGAGTATAAAATCTACTATCGAAGCGTAGATTATGCGGGTAACATAGAAGAGACAAAAGAGGAACTTATTTACCTTGATAATACTCCACCAGAAATAACAATTGAAATTGGCGAGCCGAAATACGGTGAAGAGCCAGTATATTTAAGAAGGTTTACGCAGATTAAAATAACTGTGCATGACGAGGGCTGTGGTGTTGATTCGGCAAGGTATAAGATTGAGCCCGGGGATTGGAACTATTTTGCCAATTCTGTACAGTTTGACTTACAGAATTACGAAGAAGGACTACACAACTTCTTTACTTATGCAATAGACCATCTGGGGAATAATCAAACAATTATAAAAATTCTGGCAATTGATGAGACGCCACCGAATACCGATTTGACAATTGGGGAGCCGAACCATCCTTTGCCCGGTGATTCAGTGCTTATTACCTCACAAACGCCGCTGGACCTGCTGGCTTATGATGTTTGGTCAAATGGGGTAGCTTCTGGCGTGGAGAATCTGGCATACCGATTTACTTATTTAGGGCAATTTAGGACAATTGAGGGCAATTTAGGGCAAGATAATGCAGACCAATCCCGGCTACTCCAGAATAATAAATGGAGTAGCGAAACTCGTTTCGCACAAAATGACTGGGTGATTATCCCTGATAGTATAGCGAGTCTGAGGTGCGAGGGACCCGATGGCTGGTATCGGTTTGATTATTATGCTCAGGACCATGTTGAAAATAGAGAAGAAATCAATAGCAATAATCTGGTTTTAGATAATACACCACCTGAAGGAATGATAATCTCACCATTAGATTCAACGCTTGCAAATAGAACAATAAAGATTATCGGCACCGCGAATGACCTACACTTTGCCCTATATCAGGTCTATTACGGGATTGGCTGGGACCCACAAAACTGGACATTGATAAAGGAATCAAATACTCCAGTAATAAATGGCTTGCTTACAGAATGGAATACTGATTTGCTCAACGATGGTAGATACACAATCAGGTTAGTGGTGCGTGACTTGGTTAATAACCAGACCGAAGATAGGGTTTTAATAATTGTTGGTGAGCCAGAATATTCCTTTGAGATTACCGGTTTTAATAAGTGTGAAGGTGTGGCAGTAGACGAGGCGGGTTACATCTATGTTGCAGATAGAAACTCAAATCCAATCCCTGAGCATAATAGAATTGCGAAATTCGACCCCTACGGGAATCTGATATTAAATATCTTTGATGTGCGTAAACCAAATGGTGTTGATATAGATGCTTATGGCAATATCTATGCCTCAGAATGGGCTGGTGATTGTATTACAAAATTCTCACCCACAGGTGAATCATTGATGACTGTCACGGGTTTTAATAAACCAAATGGTGTTGCGGTGGATAGGTTATCTCAAATCTATATTGCGGACCAGAATAATAATCGGGTTGTGCGGACAGATAGAGAAGGGAACTTTAATCTAATAATTACTGGACTTGGACATCCTGAGGGTGTGGATTTCTGCTCTGCAGAAATCCCGCAGAATACCGGGGATAGACGAGGAATAAGGATATATACAACCGATACCGAGGCAGGAAAGATCAAGGTTTTCGATGAATTTGGTAATCTTATGCTAGAGTTCGGTGAAGGGCTGAACCAACCAGCTGATGTTGAAGTAGATTCTCGTGGCTATATCTGGGTTGTGGATAGAAATAATAATCGGATTTTGTGTTATGACTTCTTCGGCAATAGATTATTGGATTTTGGCACAATTGGTTCAGGACCCGGTGAGTTTAATAAGCCTGAGGGTGTTGCGGTCAGTGAAATTTCAGGTGGTGTAGTAAAAGAGGTCTTTGTAGCAGATAGAAACAATGACCGGGTATGCAAGTTTATTATTCCTTATTTGATTGAACCTGAAATAAGTCTTACGAGTCGTTCACCGGCCTCACCTGCCCTTGAGATTACTGAGGCCATTGCCTACCCATCGCCCTTTGACCCGAATAAGGGTGTGTGCAGGATAAGGGTTACACTCACGGCTGAAGCCGATGTAAAATTGACAATCTATACCCTTTCGGGTAAGGTCGTCTACAGAGACGAAATCTTTTCTGGTTCAGGCATCATTGAATTTGTCTGGGATGGCAGAAATGAGATTGGGGAGATGGTTAATAATGGTGTCTATGGATTCTTGGTGCAGGCAAAGAGTGGAAGCGAATCTAAGGAAAAAGAAGGGAAGTTTTTTGTTATAAAAGAATAAGAAATAGAGGATTAAAATGTTAAAAGAGGATGGCTTCATAATATTCATAATTTTACCGTATATTCTTTATGGTCAATGGGGGCAAGACACGAGGCTCACCTTTAACCCGGATAGCTCAATCCTTACTTCCGAAAATTCATATTGCCTAAGTGGTCAAAGGGATACTATTCATATAATCTGGTGGGACAGAAGAGATGGAAACTGGGAAATATATTATAAGAGGTCAACAGACCAGGGTATGACTTGGGAGTCTGATATAAGATTAACCAGTACCTTTGGTAAATCCCAAAATGCATCAATTGCTTCGTTAGGTAATTATGTTCATATTGTTTGGGAAGAAGAATCAACGGCTACTATTCATTACATAAGATCTACAAATTTTGGATCCTCCTGGCTTCCAGAAACAATTCTTTCTCTGCCCGGATACCATGCATATGCACCATCCCTTGCAATTTATGGCGACCTGGTTCATGTAATATGGAGAGATTATGTAAATAGACACCTATATTATAGCCGTTCCACAGATAAAGGCAATACTTGGGAACCTGTAATTGAACCAGTTGCAAGTCCTATTTCCTCGGAAGCCTGTATAAGTGCCTCAGAATCCAGTATCAACATTGTGTGGCATGATTTCCCATTTGGAACATGGATATGGCATATTTATTACTTAAGGTCAACAAATAATGGTGTTACTTGGGATACCGTGCGAATTATTCATGAGGGTGGATATCAAAGACCTATCCGAAAACCAAGGCTGTGGGCAAAAGGTGATACTATTCATCTAATATGGGATGAAGGGGATTGGATTTACTATATGCGGTCTATTGATAATGGAAATACCTGGGGTTCTCTTCAGATGTTGAGTGATTTTGGTGTTGACTCTCGCTCTCCTTACATTTTGGCTTACGATAGTTTAGTTTTTGCAGTGTGGCATGGTTATTTTGATGACACTTGTGGTATATTCTATAGATGGTCAAAAAATGCTGGTCTATCCTGGCAACCTGAAACCACTTTGACAAAAAGCACTGGTTATACTATATGTCCTTATATTTCTTCTTCATTGAACAAGTTACACCTTATTTGGCAGGATGACCGCGATGGCAATCCGGAGATATATTACAAGCATTGTCAATTAATGGAGGCAATTAGTGAAAGGATAAAATCTAATGTGGATAATCGCCTTCAGGATAGGATTATTAACATATATCCAATACCCGGGGGTACTGAAATCTGGGTTAGTTATAAGGTTGAAAATCGCGATAAAAAGATAGAAATTGAAGTCTATGACCTTAATGGCAAAAAAATAAAATCTCTTGTTGATGAAGTTAAGAAACCCGGGAATTATATTGCAATCTGGCAAGGAAAAGACGAGAGAAATTCGGCTGTCTCCTCTGGTCTTTATTTCTGTATCTTAAGGACCGATGGGAAATTTAGATGTAGTAAAAAGATTTTATTTTTACATCAGAAAGGAGTACAATGAAGTATTTCTTTGTTTCTTTTTCAGTTTTTGTATCTTCCCTTCTTGCCCAGGAGGCCGGTTGTGAACTCTCTTTTTTGGATATTGGCGCCGGGGCAAGGGCAAGGGCATTGGGTAACGCCTTTGTTGGAATTGCCGATGATGCCAATGCGGTATTCTGGAATCCGAGTGGTATCGTTAGTCTGGAGGGACCAATGATAACTGGCATGCATAGCAGTTTATTCTTCGGGACAAAGTTTGACTATCTGGCGGTGGCTGCGCCACTTACGCGGATTTATACGGATAATGATACGGATGGATACAGATACGGCATCGGAATTGCGTATATAAGGGCATCAACTGGTGATATACCGTTAACTGAACAGGGCTCAGATACTATCCCAGGCACAAATTATCCCGAGATTGTTTATAATGGAACAGCAGAATTTACAAGCAATACTGGAATTATCTCTTTCGGCACACAAGTTTTCAACCGGCTCAATCTGGCATTGATATCAAGACTGAACCACATTAAATTAGCAAAATTCACTGGCTCAGGCATCAACTTTGGGATTGCCACACTTTTGGCAATCACGCGGATTGGGGCGGATAATGACATGGATACACGTGGAAACACCTTTAAAATCGGCATAACATTGCAAGATTTATTGCCCTTGAAATTGAAATGGTCTAATGACTTTGAAGAAAAGGTTTTACCTGCCGCAAATTTGGGTTGTTCTTTTGAATTTAGAAAGAAGATTCTTTTATCCGGGGTTCTGAAACAGACCCTTGCCAGTGGTCATCATCCTGGTTATGGTTTGGGCCTTGAATGGAAGCCCGTGGTGGTTTTGCCAATACGATTTGGGATTGAAGACAAGAATTTCTCAACTGGCGCTGGATTTTTGAGCCGGCGGGTTTCGCTGGATTATACTATTTACATTCATAGGGAATTGCCGCTTTCACAATACCTGAGTATCGGATTGCGATTATAAAGGCGATTAAAAATGGGGTAGCAAAAATAATTAGCCGATGGTCTTTTTGACGCTATTATTTTTCACTCAGCAGTCCCAGGATTCTTTAACTGATTCGCTTAATATCAAGGGCCACGATGGCTTTATTTATCAGGCAAAATTTCTCCATTATGGAACCGCACCGATTGGTTTCTATCCCTATTCATTTCGTAGTAATTTTTTGAACTTCCAGATTGATGGCGAGCTGAGAAATGGTATGAAAGTAGAGGGCGAATTTTTTGAAAGCGATAATCCAAATACCCAGGCCAGGGGTCTTATAAAGGCAACTACCGAGACCTATGGATTTGCAGTAGGAGATATTAGCCTACCAGAAAATTTTTTGCAAAAATCGGTTATTGGTTTATATAGCCAAGGCAAATACGAAAATTTTAGTGGCGCAGGATTTTACTCGGCGCCAAAGGGTGAAATAAAATTTCAAGTATTCAATGGCAATCTAACCCAGGGACCATTTTATTTATCCTATACGCCGGTTGTATATAATTCGGAAATAGTGTGGATTAGAAGGGGCGAGGTGAGAAGCCAACAGATAAAGGGTCAGGACTATGAAATTGATTATCGGAGTGGAACAATCACATTTCTCAAGAGAATTATTGAAAGAGAAGAGATAATAGAGGTTATCTATGAGACAAACCGGATTGACTTTACCAAGCCATTTTATGGTGGTAGATTTGGTGCTGAATATAAGGGATTAGAAGGAGGGTTAAGTCAACAGGTGTATGATTCCCTAAAGATTACTGGGGCTGATTTTGGGGTAAACTATGGCGGAGCGAATTTGAGGGGTGATTACAAAAAGATGGGCGATGCAAACTCAAGGCGGGTTAGTAGTGAATTTTCAAGAGGATTTTTCTGGCTAAATTGCAGTTATGAAAATAATGATTTGGCATTTGCTGGGCTTGAAAGAAGGATTTTTCAGCAGGAATTTGTTGAGGCAAACAGCGGCATCAAACTTGGTGTGCTTGATATTTCTGGAGGGGGGATGATTAGACAAGGAGATCCGGAGAAAGATAGCCTCGGTGAAGCGGCGACTGGAGGAAAAGGAAAGAAACAAAATTCTTACAGATATTACTTTAATGGTGAATTTGCAAAGGACAGTAAAAAGATTGATTATTTGTATGAACATTCAAAGACGATGGAGTTTGGTTTTGAGAATAGCCATACTATTAAGGGTGAATATGACCAAATATATCTTCTCTACAACAAAAGAATAAACAATCTTTATGTAGGTGATAGAGCCGGAATTGGTATCAGGCGATTCGAGATCAAAAAGATAACTTTTTGCGGTAGATTAGAGCAGGAGTGGCATAACAAAAAGTGGTTCAAAACCAATTATGAAGCATCAAGTGGTTTGAATTTCAAAAAAATCCGGGGGGATGTCTCGTATTATCGTTATTTGACGATAAATGATGGGTCAGATATTTTAAGTTCTTTTATGACCCTTAAACCTTTTGAACAAGTAAGACTCGATGGTCAATATAGAATTGAAACAAAAAACACAATCTTGAACCAAAAGACAACAAATCACAATGGAAGGGCGGGAATTCAGGTAAATCCGGTGAAGACCGTAACACTTGCAACCTCAACCAGTATAAGAAGAAATTATCTTGCACTATTTAAGCAACTTGACTATGTTCAGTATAATCACAGTTTTGAATTTCAAAAAGAAAGGTTTAGTTTTCTCTCAAATTTGATTAATTCCCGGACCCGGGCCTATAATATCAGAAATCTCCAGCAGAAGACCGCTGATGAAAAGGGTAAGATTATTGGGATTTCCTCAAGATTCAAGATCAGTGAAAAAATTTCAGTTAACCCGCAATTCAAAAGAGAAGAGAATATCGGTTTAGGATTTTTTATTCCCGGTGCAGATAGTACGGATACGATGAGCATCCAAAGAAGAGAGATAAAGACCGATCGGGCAATCAATTCAGTTATCAACTTAAGGGAAGATACCGACTTCAACCTTTCGGCGTTTTATAATTCTTATTACAACTTTTTAGGCGACACTTCTTTATACAATTACAGAACCATTGGTCTTGATACAAAATTGAGCGAAAGAGTAAGTGATTTTTTCACGATTTTGGGACTATTTGGTCTTTCAAGAAGGGATGGGGCTGACCCACTTCTATCCAGGACCGATACCAATCTAATTTTTTATACCATCTCACCGGGTCTCGGTGCCAAGCTGACCTTAAAAAATCTTGCTGCAATTGAAGGTGAATACAGAATCAATCAATCGGTTGGTGAAACAAAAATGAGACTTGATGAGTTTAAGTTCAATGCAAAAGGTATTAGCAAAAATCTCACTGGCGGTGTCGGGTTTGTTTTACGCCAGGGTCATAATCCTGATTATGGCATTAGCGAAATCAATTGCAATTTAACTTTAAATTTATAAATTCTTTACTCAAATGCGCTTATCTTCACCTTAACTCTTTTAAATTTTGCCTCAACTGTTTCATTTGTTGGTACTGTTATGACCACAACAAAACCTGCTTTTAGTTCTTTTAGAATATTCCTGATAAAATCTGATTTCCGGCGCTCGCTTCCAGGAAACGAATCAAAAATAATGAAATTTCCAAAATTTTCCGTCTGAAAAAATAGATTTATAATATCACCAACTATCCCTTATCGTTACCTGCTGAGTTGGGAGTTAACTTAGATCGCTTAGAGTAGAATGCAGCGACCTCAAGGGTCAGAATGGAAGGCTGAACTCGGCGAGCGGGGCATTGAACCTAAAAAGCCTACCAACAAAAAACATTCCAGAAAGATGTAGGATTGCTGCACCTTTTTCTTGACAACATTCAGATTCAGTTTATAATAAAAATATGGCACCCTTATTTTTCGTATTGCTGCTGATAACCCAGTATGATTTCACCATTGCCCGCTTAAAGTATGGAGGGGGCGGTGATTGGTATTGCGATCCCAGTTCTTTGCCCAATCTCCTCAAAGCACTCAATGAGCGGACGACAATCCGTGCCGCACCTAAGGAAGTGACAATGGAATTGACCAATCCGGATTTGTTTAAATATCCATATCTCTACATGACCGGCCACGGGAATGTAAAATTCACCGAGGAAGAAATAAAAATTTTAAGAAATTATCTTATCAATGGAGGTTTTTTACATGCCGATGATTGCTATGGCATGGACTCTTCGTTCCGCCGGGAGATGGCGCGACTCTTTCCGGAGTTACCGCTTGTGGAATTACCTTTTGACCATCCCATATACCACGCCTTTTATGATTTCCCCGATGGCCTTCCCAAAATCCATGAGCATGATAATAAGCCTCCCCAGGGTTTGGGGATTATCTATGATGGCCGGTTGGTGGTTTTTTATTCTTACGAGACAGACCTGGGAGACGGCTGGGAGGATCCAGATGTGCATAATGATCCACCCGAAAAGAGAGAACAAGCATTACAGATGGGGATAAATATTGTCGTGTATGCCCTCACACGAAGATGATAGTAGAAAAGAAAATATCTGAATATGCACATAGACAGCATTTTATTAATACCTTAGCCTTGATTTTATTTTCGCTGGGCACAGTTGTCATAGCAACTACCACCGCTTTATTCCTTTTGAAATCGCCACTTTATGGACTCCTGGGGCTGGTGCCTTTATTATTTTATCGCCAAAAGAGTTTCTATTACTGGGCAAGGGAATTGGATAAAAGATTACAAGCCCAAGGGGAATTAGTCAGCAGTATCCAGCTCGCTCAAATTGGTGAGGATAATCGGGAGGGTTATGCACCGGATTTGATTGCAGCATTTATCGCTTCTAATGAAAAGAAATTCCAGTCGTTGAATGTGCACAATTTTTTAGAGAAAGAATATTTACATCGCGCTTTGAGTTTTTTACTTATCACGCTGGTTTTAGCCCTTACCTATCCTGCTTTTTTCCCCGAAAGGTTTTATTTTGCTCTGAACCATAAGATTGGGTATTCAGTAAGTCCCACATCAAAGGATTTTAATCGGGGTGAGAATGTGGATCTGATGATAAACTTCTTTGGTGTTTACATCCCGAAAAAGATCACCTTAGTTTATCAGAGTAGCACAAAGGTGAAGAGAATTCCGCTACCGGTGATTGATAATAAGGGTCATATCCGACTGGAAGTGAATGAACCATTTGCTTACTATTTTGAATTTTTAAATTTTCGGAGCGAGCGGTTTAGTATCGGGGTGCTTGAACCAATCTATTTAAAGGAGTTATCTTTTATCCTTCATTATCCAAAATATACAAATCTCCAGGAAGAGACTAAAACCGAACGGCAGTTGGTCGCACCCCGCGGCACCCAGGTGGAAATAAGGGGTAAGGCATCGCAAACTTTGAAGGAGGCAAAATTTATCTTTCATGATACCATCAATCTTTTCTGTAACCAAGACCAATTCAGGGGTGAGTTTGAGATAAGTAAAAGCGGCACCGCCAGTTTGTATATTGTGGGAAGAGGATCGCATCTTGAACCAATCACCATCTATGCTCTGCCCGACCTGCCACCGCTTGTGGAAATTTTTTATCCCGGCTACAATATAAATGTGCCTCCCGAGATGAAACTCACCCTCGGTATAAAATGTAGTGATGATTACGGTTTGCAGCGGATCAGTTTGAATTATAGATTAAAAGAGGAAAATCAAGTCGAACTGAAATTTAAAAAAGGATGTACCGAAGATACAATTTACTACGATTGGGACCTGAACAGTTTAAGAATGCTACCGGGGGACCAGCTGCTTTATTTTGTGGAAGTTCAGGATAATGCCGGACAGAAGACAAGGAGCAAGCGTTATTATATATACTTTCCCACCGTGGAGCAGATATATGAAGAGGTGCGGGCTAAAGAAGATTTAGTCCAGGGTGATTTAGAAGAGATAAAAGAAATTCATCAAGCGGGGATGCAGGAGATAAGCAGGCTTGAGGATAAATTGAAGAGAGAAAGGACATTATCTTATCTTGATAATGAAAAACTTAAAGAGATAATCAATAAAGAGGAGAATGTCTTAAAAAAGATTGAAGAATGGCAAAAAGAGTTACAAAACACGATTGAGAAATTGAAAAGCGGTGTGCTCCTTGATCCGAAGTCCATTGAACGGCTACAGGAGATCACAAGAATTTTGCAGGAGATTGCGCCAGAGGAACTTAAGCAGGCTTTGGAGAATTTAAAGCAGACGCTAAACAGGAATCCAGAAGAGTTGAAAAAAACGATGGAGCAATTAAGAGAAGCCCAGGAAGAACTGGCACGGGCTTTGGAGCGGACACTTGAGTTATTAAAGCGGTATCAGCAGGAAGAGAAGTTAAAGGAACTAGCAGCGCAGGCAGAGAAACTTGCGACCCGGGCTGAGGAATTGAAAATCAAGGAGGCAGAGCAGGGGAGCAAAGAGTTCAACCAAGCACTTGATAGTCTATACCAGGCGATTGATAGTCTGGCGCAGGAGATTGCCAGACTTGCCCGATCTTTGGATTTAGAACCCGAAATAGCTGATCAATTGAGGGAAGCAGCCAGACAGGCCAAGGGCATGTCCCGGGGACAAAATTATAGGCTGGAGGATTTAAAAAAAGGACTGAGCAAACTCGCTGCGGATTTGCAGCATATGTATGAAGAACTCACCCGAGGACGCATGGCGAATTTAAGAAAAAACTTACTGGAAAGTTTGAATCAAATCATTGAATTATCAAAACTGGAAGAGGAATTGCTCAGGTTAGAAAAGATTGATCCAGGTCAGCAGGCAGATATTATCCGGGCGACAAAAACAGTTGCAGAAAGTCTCTACGCCCAGCAGGTGAAGAGTGTATATGTAGGACCGGAGATTGGCAAGCGCCTGAGTCGGGCATTAAAGGAGATGGAAATGGCTTCTTTAAATCCGGTAAATACGGGAAAAATCCATGCCCAGGAGGCGATGAAACAATTAAATCTGGCAGCCCTTTCTCTACTTCAGAGTCTGAAAAAAGCAGGGGAAGGTAGTGGCTCCTCTACAGGGATGGATGAATTCTTGAAAAATCTCTCGTCCCTCACCCAGCAACAGATGGGTATCGGACAATCATTATTTAGTATCTTCCCCATTCCCGCGAGCGGATTGACTCCGGAACAGATGGCACAAATACAACGACTCGCAGGGAAACAGCGGGAGTTGCGCGAAGCCCTTGAGGCCCTGAAAGGCACTCCGGAGGCCGGGAGGTTTCAGGAATTATTGGACAATCTTACGGAGGAGATGAAAGAGATTGAAGAGGCATTGTACCAATACAAGATTGACCGAAAAATGATTGAACGCCAACAACGGATCATCTCCCGGTTGCTGGATGCCGAGCGTTCAATCCGCCAGGAAGATTGGACAAAAGAGCGCAAAAGCCGGCCGGGCGTGGATGTCAAACGACCTTCGCCTGTGCTCACACCCGAAGAACTGAGTAAGGATGAACTTCGGGAACTCCTCCAGCAGGCATTGAAACAACCTTATCCTGAGGAATATGAATTGTATATCCGGGAATATTTTCGGGCATTGATGGAAGAGAGATGATTCTGTTTCTGTTATGGCAATTCTCTACTCAATCAGATTCTTTAGAGCGACTCTTGGCGAGTGATCTTCAATTTCATTACTTGGTAGAATTGAATCAACTCTTTTTAAAAGAGCGGCTATTTGATAGTGCATGTGTCCTTTTAAAAAAATATGCTGACTGCTTTGGGATAGAAGAACAAGCACAGATCAACCTCCTTATCGGCGATAATCTTTTTTTCCAAACCGAATTGATACGGGCACGGGAGGAGTATCTCAAGACGGTCGCCAAATATCCGAATGCAAGAGCCGCAAACGATGCCCTGGAAAGACTCCATCTCTTTGAATCGGTCCGTAACGATACAACTACATTAAAAAGGTTTGCCCGGGCAATATATCTTTATGAAATTAAAGATTGGGAGTCTGCTCAGGATAGTCTAAAAAACCTCAGCCGCACCGGTATCGGCGATTATGCATGGTATTATTTGGCTCTTATTTATGAAAAGCGGGGTGAGTATAATCAGGCCTTGTCGGCACTTGAGCAATTAATAAGGGATTTTCCCGCATCGCGTATCCATCAGACACGCTTACTCGTTGCTGAAATATATTTAAAGACGGGTAAGAAAAAAGAAGGCGTAAAAATACTGGAAGAATTGGTGGTAAAATATCCAAATTTGCCGGTGGGAATAAGAGCGAAGGAGAGGCTAAAGAATTTGGTTCAAATACAATAGCTCACTCCTCTCCATATTTTTCATATCTTGTGAAGGAACGATAAAACTCATGGGCAAAATTTGTAAGGGTAATCAATGATTTAGCGTTTGGATTTTTGTAGGGCAAGGCTTTAGCCTTGCATAAATAAAAAATGCCAACCTGAAATTCTCGGGTGGTGACCGGTAAAATGGTAGGCGCAGGCTATAGCCTGCGGATAAATCTTTTTAAATCCCAGAATATTTCGCACCCTGAAGGATGCGGCTACCTCTAAATAATCCAGTGGCATAAATAATTTGAAAAAAGTGGAGAAGACTCAGATACAATAGTGCTTGACATTTGATAAAAAATAAATATAATCTTGCAGTTTAAAAGGAGGCAAAATGGCATATAAGATTACCGAAGATTGCACGGCTTGTGGGCTTTGTGCACCAGAGTGTCCGGTTCAGGCAATAAGCGAAGGGGATCCAATCTACAAGATAGATTTTAATAAGTGTGTTGAATGCGTTGGACATTTTGATGAGCCCCAATGTGCTTCGGTTTGTCCGGTTGGGGCCTGCGTTCCGGATCCCGAGCATCCGAGAAAATAAGGAAATTTAAATAAGCCTGGTTAATTTAGTATTGACAACACCAGGCTTTTAGACTATAATTAGCGCGATAGAAAAATTCATGGGCCTATAGCTCAGTTGGTTAGAGCGCACGCCTGATAAGCGTGAGGTGAGTGGTTCGATTCCACTTAGGCCCATTGAGCGAGGAACAAGGAGGTAAAATATGAGAAAACTCGCAATCTTGCTGGTTATCGCATTCGTCTTTGCGATAGTCGGCTGTCAACAACCACAACAGGCAAATGTGGTAACGACCGAACAGCTGGATGCGGTAAAGGCTGAGATCAGTGCTTTGAAGACCCAGGTGCAGAGTCTTCAAACCGCATTGGATTCATTAACCGCTAACTATAATGCCCATCTTGATAAATATCATAAAGGCATGCCCAAACCACCAAGCGGTGGTGGGACAGGTGGTGGATTAAGACCACCCACTCAAAAGTAGGAGGAAAAAATGAAAAGGCTATTTATTCTTTCTTTAGCAATTGCCTTATTGGTTTTTATTGGGTGCGAAAAAGAGGTAACATTAGAAACACCAGATGTGAGCTACACGGTAAAGACAGATGACAAGGGAGGAACCCTCAAACTTGAATGGGATGAGATCACCGATGCCGATGGCTATATTATCTATGCGGATGGTGAAGTGGTTGACACAGTGACAACCACTTCTTACGATGCGACGGTCCCTGCTGCACAATATGAAGTATCAGCCTACGCCGGCGACCAGGAAAGTGGTAAGGATAAGATCGATTGTGGCGCTGTGGAAACTGCTTCATTAATAGTATATGGTAGTTCTGATCCAGACACTACCCATCCAAGTGGGTTCGGCTTCAATGCCCAGGGACAGGCAGTGGCTTACTCCATCTCCAATCCCAGCAACCATCCATTGATCGATTACTGGATTTACAGCAGTGGCAGCACAATTAAATTTGTATCGCCCAGCGATCGCCAGCCGCCGATAAATAACGAAGTGAATACCACAAAGAATAGCGGGCAGACCAATTATGATAATGTAAAGATTGCTGATGCACCTGGTGGATATTCAACTCAAACCGATGTGGTGAGTGGGGCAGTTTATTACTTCTGGATCGATCCCACGAACGATAATTGGGATGCTTCAACTGACCATTTTGGCAAGATCCAAGTGGTGGGAATTAACGGTGTGCAGGTCACGCTCAAGATTGCTTATCAGCCGATCGCTGGTCTGCGCTGGTGTGTGGTAAAATAAATAAAGTTGAGTTTAAAAAAGGGCGGGCTTTTGCCCGCCCATTTTATTTTTATCCTTTCCTTGACTTCAAAGACATATTTGTTATAATTCCTGTATGAAAATCACCTTAGCCCAATTAAATCCCCTGGTCGGTGACATAGAGGGCAACTTAGCCAAAATCATACAGACGGTGCAGAAGGTTCAAGGAGAAAATAGTGATCTGGTAGTTTTCCCTGAACTATTTTTATCTGGTTATCCACCCCAGGACTTGCTGGAACGAAGATGGTTCATTAAAAAGATTGAAAGGGCAATAGAGGAGGTTATTAAATTATCTTCATTTTATCCTGATATTGGTATCATTTTCGGTGCGCCCATGTATTCTTATAAAAGTACCGGAAGGGGATTGTATAATTCAGCGATATTAATATATCGGGGCCTTATTAATCATATTCAGCATAAATCTTTATTACCAACCTACGATGTGTTTGATGAGGCAAGATATTTTGACCCTGCAGATGAGATAAGGCCAATTAGATTTAAAGATGAAGTAATCGGGATTTCAGTCTGTGAGGATGCCTGGAATGTGCCTGAATTATGGCAAAGACAGTTCTACAAACACGACCCTATTCAAATCCTGGTAGAGAAGGGAGCAACAGTTTTAATAAACATTTCCGCCTCTCCATTTACCGTGGGCAAGGAGGAAATTCGCTTTAAAATACTCCAGCGCCATACCCAAAAATACCGAGTTCCCTTCATCTTTGTAAATCAAATCGGTGCCAATGATGAATTGATATTTGATGGGCGGAGTATGATTATTGATAGGGATGGTCTGCCGGTAGAAGTTCTCCCTGCTTTCACCGAATGTATTAAGACGGTTGATACAAATGCTCGGGGGGATTTTAATAATTATAGACCTATTGATGCAATTGCGAGCATATATCAAGCCCTGGTGCTCGGTGTGCGGGATTATGTAACAAAATGTGGATTTAAAAAAGCCATTATCGGCCTTTCCGGAGGAATTGATTCTTCCCTTGTCGCCTGTATTGCGGTTGATGCCCTCGGAAAGGAGAATGTTTTGGGCGTTGCAATGCCCGGTCCGTTCTCTTCCGCCGCAAGTGTTGAAGATTCAAGAAAACTTGCTGAAAATCTGGGAATAGAATTAAAAACCATTCCCATAACCGAAATTTATAATGCATATCTCAAAACTTTAAAAGATGTTTTCAAAGATCGAGAGTTTGATACTACGGAAGAGAATATTCAGGCAAGGATAAGGGGCAATATTTTAATGGCGCTTTCCAATAAATTTGGCTATCTCGTTTTAACCACCGGTAATAAAAGCGAACTTGCTGTTGGTTATTGCACCCTCTATGGGGATATGAGCGGTGGCCTGGCAGTGATTGGTGATGTGCCCAAGACTATGGTTTATGAAATCAGCCAGTTTATCAATCGAGAAAAAGAAAAGATTCCGCAATCCATTATTAAAAAACCACCCTCAGCAGAATTGAGGCCGAATCAGCTCGACCAGGATACATTACCACCCTATGAAATCCTTGATCCAATTCTGCAATTTTATATTGAAGATGGGCTTTCTAAAGAAGAGATTCTCGCCAAAGGCTATAAAGAAGGGACTGTGGACTGGGTGATAAAGGCGGTCAATAAAAATGAATACAAAAGGCGTCAGGCACCACCAGTCCTGAAGGTTACTTCCAAAGCATTCGGATTAGGTAGAAGGATGCCGATTGCTGCAAAGTTTTAATGAGCAATTTAGTTCTTTCCCAGACTGTTTCAACAAATTCCTTAATTTAAATTCAACGCAAGGCAATTCCCTTAGAAGTTGTGTCATAACCCGGAAAATTGTAGGCGCAGGCTTTAGCCTGCGAATAAATTATGTCAAAATCTGAAAATAATTTTGCACCCTGAAGGAGCGGCTACCCATAAAATTTGAATTGTGATACAGCCTCTTATCTTTCTTAAGGAGACAAAAAAGGCGGGCAAAAGCCCGCCTTTGCAAAATTTGTTTGGAGACTCCGTTATAAGCCGAAATTCAACGGGAATCTGAGCCCACCCATTATATTAATAGGCATATAGCTATCGCCTTGATCGGGCTTGAAAAAGTTGATATTTCCTTCAAGATAGCCACTCACATTACCGAATCCCATTTCTGCTCCAAGCCCGCCCTTAATTGTCATATATTCATCTTTGACAAACCAAAATCCCGTAACCACATAAGGCTGCACAGACGCTGCCATTGGTATATTAATCAATAAATCTGTTCCAGTGAAAGTTCCAAACGTCATTGGAGTTCCTTCGCTAAAATCAAGCTCCATTAGAAATCCACGTGCCTTTAGAATGGGTAATAGGCCCATGATTATATCGACCTTTGCTCCCAGGTAGGCACCTCCTTCGTATTCATTGGTGATATCCTGAAAGGCACCGCTGAGACTCAGTGTCAATCCATATAATCCGCTCAGCATTGTTGCAGCGATTGCTATGGCGAGTAATTTTTTCATTATTCCTCCTTTAATTTAAATTATAGTTATCATTTTTTATTTGTCATGATTTTTAAATTGCGATGTTGTCTATCAGCCTCGTCTTGCCGAAAAATACCGCGAGCAATATCCGGTCGCCTTTTTTTATATACCTTACAGGCGTAAGGTCATTCTTATCAACAATCGCAATATAATCAATCTGGCCGCCTTTGTTTTCGATCATCTGGCGCATCTGGTTTATTAGATACTCCGGGCTCTTGATATTCTCTTTATAAAAGGAATTTCTTGCCCAACTCAAAGCCTGATAAAGAATTGTAGCATTGGAGCGCTCTTCGGCATTTAAATAGGTATTTCGGGAACTCATGGCAAGACCATCAGGCTCACGGATTATCGGTCCGGTGATGACCTTAACATCCAGGTCTAAATCCTTTACCATCTGTTTGATGATCATTGCCTGTTGATAGTCCTTTTCTCCGAAAACAGCGACATCGGGTTGGACGATATTAAACAACTTTAGCACTACTGTTGCCACACCACGAAAATGCCCAGGTCGGGATTTGCCACAGAGGATGGAACTCCAACCTTCCACTTCTACATAAGTCTTATATCCATTGGGATACATCTCTGCTATTGAAGGATAAAAAAGCAGATCAACCTGCTCTTTTTTTAAAAGCGCCTCATCTCTTTTTAAATCCCTTGGATAACGATTGAAATCTTCGTTCGGCCCGAACTGGATAGGATTGACGAAGATAGAACAAACAACATAGTCACTGTTTTTGTGGGCAATCCTTATCAGGGAGAGATGTCCTTCATGGAGATAACCCATCGTGGGCACAAAACCGATAGTCTTTTTTTTGCTTTTGATTTGCTTTACTAATTTTTTAAGTTCTACAATCTTTTTTACGATCTTCATTGGTTCCTTTTTAGTCCTTTATTCCACCAGCAGGAATTTACCCGTGATTACATCTTTGTCAATCTTTGCCTGATAGAAATAAGCACCCGCGGAAAGAATTTTCTTCCCGTTCGTCAGGTCAAATGTTAACGTATGCTTTCCGCTCGCAAATCGATTTTCCAAAGATTTCACCCTCTGGCCGACTGCATTGTATATATCTATCTTAACATCTGCCGGATAGGGTAGATTTACGGTGAAGTTGATAAACCCTTTTGTCGGATTGGGATAAATCACAAACCCATTTACCTTATGGAGAATCTGTTCAAGAACTGCCACCGGAAGAATTCGGAAAGAGTATAATTGGGGTGGGACATAGGAGGGCGAAGTCCTTCGTATATTCTGCAGATTTTT
The DNA here is from genome assembly GCA_039802205.1 of candidate division WOR-3 bacterium. NCBI lineage: Bacteria > Pseudomonadati > Caldifarciminota > Caldifarciminota bacterium. The sequence goes on along the minus strand of JBDRWD010000027.1, from coordinate 6,398 downwards.
GGCGAGGAGATAGTAATAGATTGTATCACCGGGTGCCTGGGGCGGAATATATCCGGCATAGACACCAGGTGTATCAGAGACGGCACTCAAAGGAACAGCAGCAAAATTGGGCTGGCTATTTTTTTTGTAAAAGACCAGGGTAGATTCGGGCCGGAGAGCGCTGGAGGTGATGATTCGGGCACGCACCCGATAAGGTGTAGAGGCATTGTAGGTATCAGTAAGACGGTTGTGGGCAATATGGACAAATTCCGATTTTGGCACCTGCATTGTGATACAGTGTATTGCACCGCCCGAACCACTCATCGATGAACAGTTTATTCCAACCACCTGGTATCCGGGCAGATATTGTTGGTATGTATTAAGCGCCTCTTGGTCAGTTGACAACCCCCAGGTCGGCACAAGAATTCTATTGTTTACAAAAAGGGAGTTCAAATAAGTTGGTGGTGCATCGGAATTTGACCAGGGCATCACAATTCTGACCACCCGATAAGGAAAGCCCTCGCGGTTTTTGCAACGACTGATGGAGTCGGCACGGTTATCAAGAACCGTATCATTGGGATGCCCCGCAGCATAGTCACCAACCATGACCAACGTATCATTCAGGATCTTTGTCCAAAGATCAATATGACCGGTATATTCAGTGAGAATCCTCTTCACCGGTATCGTCTGTTCCAGACCATTATATGCAAGCATCGAATCATTGATTTGAGTCTGTGTCCAACCTGGATTCTCTTCATAAATTAAACTGCTGAAAAATCCAGTGCCATGTCCATCGACCATGAAATTGCCACCCGGATGTTTTAAAGGTGAACCATAATAAGGAATGCCCCATACACGACTGATACATCGAGGAATGGTGTCATCAGCCGGCCTGGGACGGTTGTATACAAAGTCCACAATTCCTTCGGTATTATCCTGTTTTCGGATGAACCATGGACCATAATCCCGGATCCAGACTGAGTTGTAAGGGAAATTATAGAAGCGGACGCTATCCAGCGGAACACCGCCGCTTGTTAGATAATTCTTTACGCTATTGCTGTCTGAGGTGATGATATACGCCTTACAGGTAGGGACGACATTACGGACAATCTCGCGGAGCACTGAAGCATAACTCGTCCAGGTGACGAAGACCGCGCGTACTGGTTCATATTCGGCAGGGGTTACAACAAAACCACCCGGAGGCGCGGTGACCCTATGGTATTTACCAATTTCATCAATTCGCAGACTTTCTTCAGGGGTCATCCACTGGGGCAGAAAATCCGGGGTTTCCATAGTTGTCCAGAGAACAAAAAAGATAAAACTCATATGCCCCCCTTTTATAACAGTCTTTTCAATTTATCCAAAAAAAGATTTTTTATTTCTTCCAAACGTGCCTCCGTTTTGGCTTCAAAACGGAGGACGAGCACCGGCTGGGTATTGGATGCCCGGACCAATCCCCAACCATCGCCAAAATCAACACGCACTCCGTCAATGTCAATTATTGGGTATTGTCCTTTAAACTCGTCTTTTAATCTTTCCACGATAGAAAATTTTTGGGCATCGGTGGTGTCAACCCGGATTTCCGGGGTGGAGAAATACTTAGGAACCTTGCTTGCCAGGGTGGAGAGTTTTTCACCGGCACTGAGTATCTCCAGAAGACGTAGTGAGGCATAGATTGCATCGTCATAACCAAAATAGCGGTCGGCAAAGAAGATATGTCCGGACATTTCTCCTGCCAAGGGTGCATTCTCCTGCTTCATCTTCGCCTTTATTAACGAATGACCGGTGCGGTACATGAGTGGCTTGCCCCCGAGTTCTTCGATTCTTTCAATCAATCCTTTGGAACATTTCACCTCGAAAATGATCTTTGCACCGGGCTGTGCTTGCAGGATTTTTTCAGCAAAGATCGCCAGAAGGACATCGCCCCAGATGATTCTTCCATTCTCGTCCACAACCCCGATTCTATCACCATCACCATCAAGCCCGATACCAAGGTCAAAATTTTGGGTTCTGACTTTTTCGATCAAGTCTTTGATATACTTTTCCACCGTCGGGTCAGGGAGATGATGGGGAAAATTACCGTCCGGCTCTTGATATAAAATTTCAAAATTTGCATTAACCCTGTTTAAGATTTCTTTCATGATTGGTCCGCAGGTGCCATTGCCGGTATCCACTGCAACTTTCAGATTTGACTTTACTTTGACCCGGGAGAGGATAAAGTCAATATAATCGGGGATGACCTCCTTCTTTTCATAGTTACCATCACCTTTTGCAAAATTCTTTTCTTCAACGAGCCGTCGGATCTTTTGGATTTCCTCACCATAGATCGCACTTTTGTTGAGACAGATTTTAAAGCCATTGAATTCCTTGGGGTTGTGGCTGGCAGTTACCATTATCCCATTAGGGATACCGGTGAAAAAAAGCGAGAAATAAAGAACCGGAGTGGGAACAATGCCAATATCAAAGACCGTGCATCCGGTTTGGCGCAGTGATTTTATTAAAATTTTCATGATCCGGGGCGTGGAAAGACGAACATCCCCACCAATCACCACACTATTTTGGTTGTGTAAATGGAAATAGGTACCAATCGCCTGCCCGAGTAATTCGACATTTTCGTCGTTTAAATCGGTCTCGGCAATACCCCTTATGTCATATTCCCGAAAGATAGCAGGGTTGATCATAACTGAGATTCTACAAAGGTAATCGCTTCTTCAATGATTCTTAGGGCAGTCTCAGCTTCATTCTTGGTGATGATGAGGGGAGGAGAGATTCTTATCGAATTGAATCCTGCACCATAGAGGATCAAACCCCTCTTAAAACATTCGCCGGTGATAACTTCTTTTATATTTTTGCCATCTTTTGTCACTGCTTTGGGAAAAGGCTCTTTGGTTTCTTTATGTTGGACGATTTCCAGTCCAATCATCAAACCCAGTCCCCGGACTTCACCGATGATCTTATGCCGGTTCATTATCTCAATCAACCCATTTTTGAGATATTCTCCGACCACCCGGGCATTTTCAATCAGCCCATTTTCAATCAATTTTAGGGAGACAATACCCGCCGCAGCAATCACTGGGTTACCACCAAAGGTAGAACCATGGGAACCAGGCACCCAGGCACGAGAATCAACTCTGCAATCCATCAATTCCGCTTTACCAACAGTGGCACTCATCGGTAGCCCTGAGGCGATGGCTTTGGCGATTAAAATTATATCTGGTGCGACATTCACATGGTCACAGGCGAACCACTTACCGGTTCTGCCCAGTCCACTTTGAATTTCGTCAAATACCAGAATGATGCCATATTTATCGGCAAGTTTCCTTAAGGCGGGGAGAAACTCTGGTGGCGGAACGATATAACCACCCTCGCCTTGGATCGGTTCTACCATGATCAAAGCAACATCCTCAGGATCGATAAGGCGTTCAAAGATTACATCCGTGAGATAAGATAGACAGTAAAGCAAAGGAACCCCTTCAAATTCTTTTTTTATGCACTCCGGATAGGTGTGATTAAAAATACAGTGATAACAATGGGGATATGGAATATGATAAACTTCAGGGATTAGGGCGGAGAAATGTGCTCGCTGGACCTTTTTGCTTCCTGATACCGTCATCCCCGCAAATGTCCGACCATGGAAACCCCCGATAAAGGAGATCATGCGGGGCCGGCGTGTATAATAACGGGCAATCTTCAGGGAGGCTTCTATCGCCTCAGCACCAGAAGAACCGAAATAGACACGTTTATCAAAATTTCCTGGAGTAATTTTAATGAGTTTTTCCGCAAGAGTAATCTGGGGTTCATAGTAAAAATCGCTGCCAGAGATATGAATCAGTTTCCGCATCTGTTGATTGACTGCTTTTATCACTTCTGGGTGGCAATGTCCAGTGGCAACGACGGCGAATCCAGCACCAAAATCCAGATATTTTTTACCATCAACATCAGTTATCCAGGCCCCTTTTGCCCGGTCCACGACCAAGGGTATCTCGCGGGTCCGGGTGTGGGCGCCAAATAAAACCTTTTTATCCCGTTCAATTAATTTTTTAGCTGTTTTCCCAATTTTAGGGGATTGGTATTTTAAGTATTCCATAGCGCTCCTGAATCAAATATACCAATATTATTCATCTTTTTTTGATTGTTTTTGCTTTTCAATTGCAGCAATGGCTTCTTCTCGGGTGTTGTAGATATTGGGAGGAAATTTTGCCTTCAGGGATGTCGTCCGCACAGTCATCCGCGCCCAATCTTTGGTTCCATAGCGGGCAAAACCCAAAAGATATTTGGCTACAGTATTCTTTGCCACCTCACCGTAATAATCAGCAATCTCTGCATGGACTAAAAGATTGTCAATATTGGAGATCATATAGACTTTCTTCCCCAGTTTTTGAAAGTAATTTTGATATTCTGCAAAAAATTCATCGACATCCTGTTTCGTTTTGATCTCCCAATGATCTTCGGTAAAGACAATGTTCAATTTTTCATCATATTCAAATAGTACCTTTTTTTCCATCAGCACTCCTTAGATTCTGATTCATCAAGATTATACTGAATAAATGTCTTTTGTCAATCACAGGAGTAATAAAAAAGCCCCGGCATAGCCGGGGCTTTGGAGGAAGGATTTACTAATGGGTCAGGACGAACTTCTGGGTGAGGACACCGTCATCCTTCTCCAGGGTCACAAAGTAGATGCCATCGGCAAGAGAAGCCGCGCGGCGTGGGTTCCAATGGATGATGCTCTCACCTTTGTTGAAGGGTACGCGTGCGACGAGGCGGCCGCTGATATCGTAGATGTTGAGATAATTATTTTTCACATTGTTGGGGTTTATGTGGAATGCGAGTTCATTCTGTGCTGGATTGGGCACGACCTTGAGCAATTTCCATTTTGCAACATTCTCTTTTTCGGTTTCTTCAACCGGCGTGAGCGGGGTATAGAAGCCTTTAACCTTCACGATCTGGTTGACATAAGAACCACTGATTTGGACGATCGTTATCCAGTAATTACCATCCCTTGGGTCAAATTCAATTCCACGAATATTCCAGCCCGGATTTAACAGGAATCTCTTTCCGGTGAGCGTGGGAGGCGTTCCTGACATTTCAACAACGCCGACACTATCGAGACCCTGATTTGCATTGAACCAGGTCTGGACATTCACGAAGGAATTGCCTAAAGAGTCGTAAGCCAGACAACGGGTGTTATAATACCCCTGGATTGGGCTGTTGTAAGAAGTCGCAGTGCCGAGCGTATCACCGATATATATCAATTGAGTTGCGCCCAGCGAAGTTCTTCTATCAGCAAACCACATGGTATTGGGTGGCCGGAATGCAATACCTACAGGATAATCATTGGCAGGATTGTTGAACTGCCGCAAGACTGCTCCCGTAGTTTTATTCAATTTCCACACCCGTTTCTGTGGATAATTGGCAAAGTAGAGCCTATCGTCATACCTGGAATAGGCTAAGTCAACACCGGAGTCCTCGGGCGCGGTGATGGCACCATAGTAGGTTACAAAACTATCTGAAGAATAATAACGGATTTGTGTGGAGAGAAAGTCGACAACATAAATTCTATCCCCAATTCGGTCATAAGCCACACCATAAATGAACTGGCTCGTTGGAAAGTTGGGAAGCGATTTCGGACCCCAGATGATTTCTCCTGGTGCAATTCCAACCTGATATGAGAAAGTTCTTACCCAGGTAGTCTCTGCAGCGATAAGAACCAACTGGAAGTTTGCTACATGCCCAGGTGGTGTTGAGGCATGGACACTGATATCATAAGGATCCGAGGCATTATTGGCACTATCTCCGGGATTGATGGTGCCGTAGGTATAGGTGGAATCAGTGATGGTGATATAAGGCGAGGTAGTGCGTAACCTACCTTGGACATTGGTCGCAACTACACCACCGGTATTCTTCACATAGGTGACTATCCCGGCGTTCTCGCCTGGATCAAGTTTCCCATTGCCATTGTTGTCGTTAACAATGTTGGTCCGGCTCAACACTACATTCGGTCGGTTGCTGGTTGGAACTGCCTGTAATGAACGCCACAAGTTTATCCTACCCCAACCATAATTGTTATTCGGATACGGACCACCACCCGAAGGCTGATCACAATAATTCCGGAATAAATCATACAGGTCCTGAACCGTCAAATTCGGATTCTTCTGCAATAAGACCGCAGTTCCACCCGTCACATGGGGTGATGCCATAGAAGTACCATTCAGTGAGGTATAACCACCATTATTATAAGACGACCGCACATTCACACCCGGAGCCGAAACATCAGGCTTCAAAAGATTCCAAGTTGAATAATACCAATACTGAGGATCGTTGATCGGCGAAATATTAGGCGCCGGACCACGGGATGAAAAACTGGCAATATTATCCCCGTTATCCGTCGCACCAACCCCAATCGTCAAAGGATAACT